>CAZODB010000072.1:3893-10601 GCA_964578425.1 uncultured Herbinix sp. | reverse complement strand
GAACTCTGGCGGCAGAATCCATTATGACTACCGATACATATTCCAAGGAATGTGCTGTAGAGTTTAATATTGGTGGCAAGAAGATAACCATAGGAGGGATGGCTAAGGGCTCGGGAATGATTCATCCCAACATGGCTACACTCATAGGTGTCCTAACATCAGATATTTCAATATCTAAGGAGCTTTTGCAAGAAGCCCTTAGTGAGGATGTTAAGCATAGCTTCAATATGATTTCCGTAGATCGGGATACCAGCACTAACGATTCATTGCTTATACTGGCTAATGGTATGGCAGGTAATGATGAGATAAATGAAAAGAATACGGATTATTACGAGTTTTGTAAGGCGCTTAAGATGGTAACTTCAACACTCTCAAAAATGATAGCGGCAGATGGTGAAGGAGCTACTAAGCTTTTAGAGGTTACAGTAAAAGGAACTAAAAGCTGGGAAGATGCAGTAAGTCTTAGTAAATCAATAATAACCTCCAATCTAGTTAAAACTGCAGTCTTTGGCAATGACGCCAACTGGGGAAGAATACTATGTGCAATGGGCTACGCAGGTGTGGAATTTGATCCTTATAGGGTAGACCTTACGATAATTAGTGAGGACGGGAGTATAGAGCTGGTTAAGGACGGCATGGCTACTGATTATTCTGAGGAAAAGGCTAGCAAGATTCTTACTGGCAAGGAGGTAAAAGCTATAGCTGATATAAATCAAGGGGAAGCTATGGCCACAGCATGGGGATGTGATTTCTCCTATGACTATGTCAAAATAAACGCTGATTATCGCTCATAAGAAGCATATACAGTATAGAGACAAGAGGCATATTATTAGTATAAGAAATAAGATCATAAAGTAAATTAGAGTGGTTTCGCAATTACCCAAATAAGAAGATAAGTCTGAAAGGAATATGAAATATTATGGAATACATTGATCAAATTCTACTTAAGGCGCAGACCTTGAGTGAAGCATTACCATATATTCAAAAATTTAATAATAAGAAGGTTGTGGTAAAGTATGGCGGTAGCGCAATGCTTGACGATAATCTTCAGTTAAATGTCATTAGGGATGTGGCTTTACTTAAGCTGGTAGGAATGAAGCCTATTATAGTTCATGGTGGAGGAAAGGAAATTACCAGCTGGTTACAAAAGCTTGGTCATGAATCCACCTTTGTAGAGGGCCTTAGAGTAACTGATGATAAGACTATGGAAGTGGCTGAGATGGTACTAGGTAAGGTAAACAAGGGTCTTGTTCAGATGGTAGAAAAGCTTGGAGTTAAGGCGGTTGGAATAAGTGGTAAGGATGGTGCAACCCTTAGGGTTGAGAAGAAACATGTAGGCAATATGGATATTGGATTTGTAGGTAATATAAAGCAAGTTGACGTAGGATTAATTAATACACTTATAGATAATGATTTTGTTCCTATCATTGCTCCCATCGGATTAGATGATGACTACATTAATTATAATATTAATGCTGATGATGCTGCCTGTGCAGTCGCTACAGCCATCGGGGCTGAAAAGCTGGTATTTTTAACAGATATTGAAGGAGTATATGCGAATCCTGATGATAAGGATAGCTTAATATCAGTATTGACTTTGGATAAGGCAGATGAGCTCTTAGCCAGTAATTTTGTAGGAGGTGGGATGCTTCCTAAATTAAAAAATTGTGTGGATGCAGTGAGAAATGGAGTATCTAGGGTCCACATCCTAGATGGAAGAATGCCCCATTGTCTCTTGCTTGAGTTTTTTACAAACAAGGGAATTGGTACCGCAATCATCCAAAAGGAAAGCCTATTTGAAAATGAAGTAGTTCAAGTTTGATTCTTGATTAAAGATATTGATATATAGAAATGAACATAGTTTAGTATCATAATAAAGGGGTGTGAGTTGTATGAAGCAATATATTGATGAAGCCGAGAAATATCTAATGCATACCTACAATCGATATCAGGTTGTACTAGAGCGCGGTGAGGGCATGTATCTATATGATGTAGGTGGTAAGAAATATCTTGATTTTACAGCTGGAATTGCTGTGTTTGCTCTGGGGTATAATAATGAGCAATATAATAAAGCACTTAAGAAACAGGTTGATGCTCTATTGCATACCTCTAATTATTTTTATAGCATACCTAACTTGGAGGCTGCCAAGAAGCTAGTTAAAGCTTCAGGGATGGACAGAGTCTTCTTCACCAATAGTGGAACTGAGGCTGTTGAAGGAGCTATAAAGCTTGCAAGAAAGTATTTTTATAAGAATAGAGGTAGAGTGGGAGGAGAGATAATCTCCATGGAGAAATCCTTTCATGGCAGAAGCATGGGAGCACTTAGTATTACAGGGACTAAGAAATACAGAGAGCTCTTCGAGCCACTAATCGGAGGGGTTAGATTTGCCCAGTTTAACAATTTGGATAGCGTTAAAAATAATATAAATGATAATACCTGCGCTGTCATAATGGAGCCAGTCCAGGGTGAAGGGGGAATCTACCCCGCAACTAAGGAATTTATCAATGGAGTAAGAGAGCTTTGTGATGACAAGGGTATATTACTTATCTTTGATGAAATCCAATGTGGTATGGGTAGAACCGGATCTATGTTTTCCTATCAGTCTTATGATGTTAAGCCAGATATTATCACCTGTGCCAAAGCTCTGGGCTGTGGAGTGCCTGTCGGGGCCTTTCTAGCTACTGAGGATGTGGCTTGGGCCTTTGAACCCGGTGATCATGGAACAACCTATGGTGGCAATCCCTTTGCCTGTGCTGCTATCAGCAAGGTGTTAGACATTTATGAAAACACACATATTATAGATAATGTAAACATGATGGGGCAGTATCTATCTTTAAAGCTAAGCGAGTTAATGAAGAGACACAAGATTATAACTGCTCACAGAGGAAAAGGCTTGATGCAGGGCATAGAGTTTTCTGTTCCTGTAAGTGAAATAATATCTATTGCCTTAGAGAAGGGGTTAATTCTAATATCAGCTGGACCCCATGTAATACGTTTCGTTCCGCCTCTTATCCTAGAAGAAAAGCATGTAGATGAGATGATAGAGATACTGTCTGAATGTCTGGACATGATATAAATATATAATTGGAGCTACTCAGAACATAATAGGACACATATGTGCGCCCTATATATTCTGCAGTAGCTTCATTATATTTTGCATAGTTAGAACTAAATCGGGCAATCTAAAATAAGGAAGGCAAGATAAGAAAGCGAAAGGTTTGGACTATGCTATGTGGGGTTTTATAATTGCAATTATCTCCGGTGCATTGATGAGTATGCAGGGGGTATTTAATACAGAGGTTACAAAACAGACAAATATTTGGGTGTGTGCAAGCTTCGTTCAATTTAGTGCTTTAATTGTTTGCCTGGGAGCCTGGGTAGCTAATGGTAGAGAGGGTAGTTTTTTTGAGCTTCTTAAAATAGATAACAAGTATATGCTACTTGGAGGAGTTATGGGTGCAGCCATAACCTATACTGTCATAAAGAGTGTGGATACCCTAGGACCTGCTAGAGCGAATATGTTCATTATCACAGCCCAGCTATTAATAGCTTATATAATTGAACTTTTAGGCATCTTCGGATCTGAGAGGGCAGACTTTGAATGGAGAAAGCTGATAGGTGTAATAATCATAATAGGTGGGATTATAACATTTAAATGGAAATAGTAACATAAATATTTTAATAATCTGTATAAATGCCTATTGTATTCATACTTTAGTTTATGTAAAATGAATATAACATCACAATAAGTATAGAGGGTACTTTTAAGTCTTCTTATATGACCTTTAAAGATGCGATCTTAAGGGTTTAAAAGGAAGAGGCTGATGAAAAACAAATATATCATTATAACAGCTACCTGTTTGTTTCTTATTGTGGCAGGAGCCTGTTATAGTTGCTCATATAGCAAAAATCATGGGCAGGAGATTCTGATTTCGTCCAATAATAATGAAGAGGTGGATGAAGTTTCAAAGGCAGAGTATAAGGTTGAGAATAGCCTTAATATAGAAGAAAAGCTCCAGTCAAAGAAGGAGCAGGAAAAAAGCGTTATAAGAGAGGAATCGAGTGAGGATCTTATATATGTTCATATATGCGGAGCTGTAGTAAATCCCAATGTATATCAGGTCACGACAGGGACAAGACTTGTAGAGCTGATTGATAATGCAGGAGGATTATTATCTGAAGCTGCGGATGATTATATAAACCAAGCAGTTGTGGTAGAGGATGGACAAAGAATATATATTCCCACAAAGAATGAGCTTGATGAGCTTAATATAGAGGAATATGTGACAGGGGATATTAAGAACCAATCAGATAGTGAGGCAAGCGAAAAGGTGAATATAAATACTGCAGGCGAGTCAGAGTTAATGAGTCTTCCGGGTATTGGCCAGGCGAAGGCAAAAAGTATTATTGACTATCGCAATAAGAATGGAGATTTTAAAGCTATCACTGATTTGATGAACATATCAGGTATTAAGGATGGATTGTTTGCTAAGATAGAGGATTTGATTATTGTAAAATGATAACCTATAAATTATTCTAAGAATGAGGTGTTTAAATGGCTAAAAAGGTACTTGTAGTCGATGATGAGAAATTAATAGTAAAGGGAATACGTTTTAGCTTGGAACAGGATGGTATGGAAGTGGATTGCGCCTATGACGGGGAAGAAGCTATTGAGGCTGCAAGAAAAAAAGAGTATGATGTGGTACTTTTGGATATCATGCTACCTAAGCTAACAGGCTTCGAGGTGTGTCAACAGATACGTGAATTTTCATCAATGCCAATTATTATGCTTACTGCCAAGGGAGATGACATAGACAAGATTCTTGGCCTGGAATATGGGGCAGATGATTATATTACTAAACCCTTTAATATTCTTGAGGTAAAAGCAAGAATAAAAGCCATTATACGTCGAAATAACAAAATTTCTAATTCTGTAGACGAACCAAAGACAATCTCTTTTAGTAATATGAGGATTGATTGTGAGAATAGAAGGATTTATATTGCAGACAAGGAAGTAAATCTAACCGTTAAGGAATTTGATTTACTAGAACTAATGGTATTTAACCCCAACAAGGTGTATAGTCGTGATAGTTTGCTTAATACTGTATGGGGCTATGATTATCCTGGTGATGTAAGGACGGTTGATGTCCATATTAGAAGACTGCGAGAAAAAATTGAAAGCAATCCGAGCGAACCAAAATATATACATACAAAATGGGGTGTAGGATATTTTTTCCAGAATCAAGAATAAACTTAAATTTATAAATAGTATGAGGATGCATATGCTATTAGCTTTTCTTATTATTGGCGTAATACCCTTGTATTTATTTGCACATATTCTGTTAAATAATTATATGGAGAATGCGGTCGACAACAGATTTAACCAGATGCAGAATCAGATTATTATGCTATCTAATCAGATGCTTCCGACAGGTTATCTAACCCTTGCTGATGTACCTGAGATTGGTGCAGAGGTTAATAGGGCGGCTGATGTCTACCAAGGAAGAATAGTTGTCGTAAATAGTAACCTAAATATTGTCGAGGACACATATGGTCTATATGATGCAAATAAATATTTGGTCTCCAAAGAGCTAATCCAATGCTTTAATGGTAATAGCAGCAGAGTTCATGATAAAGAGAACAATTATTTAATACTAACTCAACCAATCACCCATACTACCGAGGAACAAAAGGTTATCGTGGGTGCTATTGTAATGAATGCCTCTACTAAGGACATTCAGAGCATTTTAACTACTATGGAGCAGAGAGCCATTATATTTTCCTTAGCACTTGTCATGTTTATAGTATTATCAGCTTTATATTTCTCGAGAAAATTAACTAAGCCCTTGACAATGGTTGTTAGTTCAATAGACCATCTAACAGAGGGTTATATGGATGAAGGGGTATCTATAAAGGGTTATTATGAGATAGAGAGGATTTCTGATTCATTTAACAAGATGATAAATCGGATGCAGAAGATAGAGAATACACGACAGGAGTTCGTATCCAATGTATCTCACGAATTAAAGACTCCTATTACATCCATCAAGGTTCTAGCTGATTCACTACTTATGCAGGAGGATACCCCGGTTGAGCTTTATCGCGAGTTCCTAATAGACATTACAGAGGAGGTCGAAAGAGAAAATAAAATTATTAATGATCTCCTATCCTTAGTAAAGCTCAATAAGACAGCCGGTGACTTGAATATATCCAGTATTAATATAAATGAGCTTTTAGAACAGATACTAAAGAGGCTACGCCCTATTGCAATGAAGCAAAACATAGAAATGATTTACGAGAGCTTCAGGCCTGTTATGGCTGAGGTTGATGAGGTTAAGATCTCACTCGCAATATCGAATCTTATAGAAAATGCTATAAAATACAATACTCCTGATGGTTGGGTAAGAGTGTCCTTAAATGCAGACCACAAGTATTTATTTATCAAGGTCTCAGATTCAGGTATAGGCATACCTGAGGAGGTTCAAGATTTAATATTTGAAAGATTTTATAGGGTGGACAAGGCAAGATCCAGAGAATCAGGTGGAACAGGTTTAGGCTTGGCAATAACAAGAGGCGTCATACAGATGCATAGAGGTGCTATTAGGGTATACAGCAAAGAGGGTGAGGGTACAACATTTAATATAAGGGTACCACTTAACTATATAGCCTAGAAGGATGGTACCGGGTACCGAATGTGTACCGGGTAC
>CAZODB010000072.1:0-3793 GCA_964578425.1 uncultured Herbinix sp. | reverse complement strand
GTACCGGGTACCGAATGTGTACCGGGTACCGATAACAAGGTACAGATTAGTAAAGGGATGAGGTTACAAATAAATGAAACGAATATTTGTTATAGTATTATTTCTTATGGTTATACTGCTTACATCCTGTGGCAGTGATAATAAGATTACGGATCAAAAGAAAAATGAATATCAGGTTTATTATATAGATAGCAAATCATCAGGAATTGTTAGCGAGGGCTATAATCCACTTGAAAGCACTAAGGAGCTACTAGTGAGTGAGCTTTTGGATGCATTGCAAAGAGAACCATCCAACATAATTTATAAAAGGGCTATCCCTGAAGGAGTTACTATTATGGACTATAGAATAGTAGATGAACAGCTTATACTTAATTTTGATACAAAATATAGTGAGCTAAAGGGAATTCCTGAGATCTTATGTCGCGCCACTATTGTTAAGACCTTATGTCAGATTCAGGGTATAGATTTTGTATTGTTCAATGTTAATGGACAGCCTCTGATTGACTCAAACGGAATACAGATAGGGCTAATGACGGCGGAATCCTTTATTGAGAACACTAGTGCAGAAACAAATTATAAGGTTACATTATATTTTGCTAACGAGGAAGGGGATTTGCTGAAAAAGACCACTAGAAACATCCTCTACACTGGAAGCTCATCCATAGAAGAGCTAGTGATTAATCAGATAATTAATGGACCTACAGAAAGCGGTTTATATGCGACTATATCGGGGGGAACAACGCTACTTAATGTATCTACTAAGGAAAGTATATGCTATGTAGACTTCAATGAAAAATTTCTTGAAATACTTCCTGATATATCTGATAATGTGGCAATATATTCTATAGTGAATTCATTAGTTGAGCTTCCTGGTATAAACAAAGTACAGTTTCGCATAAATGGCAAGACTGCGGATACATTTCAGAATACTAATCTTAATGTACTATTTGAACGTAATCTTACTATAAATGAGGATAATCAATAGGGAGGAGGCTTCGCGAATTGATTAAGAGACCTTTCCTCTGGGGTATTATTGCATTTATCGGAGGTATACTATCGGCATGGAATAAAGTTCCACTTATATATATATCCTTGGTGGGTATTATGGGATGGTTACTTATATATTTATTGATGTTTCATATTAAGAAATGTATTAACCGTATGGATTACTTCTTATGGGGATTGCCAGTCCTAATGCTTCTTGGCTTTCTTGCCATGAATGATAGGATGAAGCCGCCAGATATGGACATGGCCTTTGAAGAAAAGTCAGAATGTATCCTCAGTGGCGAAATCACGATGATAGCTAAGAAATCCTGGGGTACATCCTACTACCTAAAGGATAATAAAGTAAACCTAGAAGCTGATAAAGGTACTTATTTGGTAGAGGAAATCATAGTTAATACATATGAGCAGGAATATCAATATGAATATCAGCAAGAAATTAAACACGAAGATCGGCAACCCAACCATAATAAATTTGAGTTGTTAAAAGAAAAGTATATACAAGAAGACCAAAAATCCCAATCTCAAGAATCTCAGTATCAAGTATCTCAGTCTAATAAATATCTAGTTGGAAATATGATTTCTGTCTCTGGAACAATCAAAAAATTCACGACCAATACAAATCCTGGCGGTTTCAATGAACATCTATATTATAAATCCCAAAACATATCCTATAAGGTAAATGCAGAAGATATAAGCATTATAGATGGTACCTATTCTAAATTTCATTATGTTCTAAATAATATCAAAGAAGAGCTAGTTAGTGTCTATAGTAGAATACTTCCTAAAAAGGAGGCAGGCACACTTATGGCCATGGTTCTTGGGGAGAAGTATCTACTGGGGGATGAAATCAAGACATTATATCAGGAAAATGGGATATCCCATATACTATCCATATCAGGACTTCATGTATCCATGATAGGAGCAGCCATATATTTAATACTTAGAAAATTAAGACTGGGACTTATAAGTGCTACAGTCATGTCATTAGTATTTGTCTATAGCTATGGTATACTCACCAACTTCAGTGTATCTACAAACCGAGCTGTTGTTATGTATTGCATTATGCTGTTAGCGCGGCTTATAGGAAAGACATTTGATATTCTTTCCGCTTTGTCCTTAAGTGCATTTTTAATCCTTCTGCAAAACCCTATGGAAATATTTCAAGCAGGTTTCCTACTATCCTTCGGAGCAGTACTTGGCATTGCAGTAATTCTTCCAGGTCTGAACAGTCTACATGAAGCAAAAAATACTCTTCTAAAGAGCGTCTATGTAAGTGTCTCAGCACAAGCACTAACACTTCCCTTTGTTCTGTATTATTTTTTTCAAATACCCTTATATAGTGTGCTTATCAACTTAATAATTCTGCCCTTGGCATCTCTTTTAATGATGACAGCTTTGGCAGCAGGCACTGTCGGTATAGTATCTATATCATTAGGAATATTTATAGCTGGTACCGCTAATTATATTTTGATATTGTATGAGATGGTATGTAGGCTTGGAGCTGATCTCCCCAGAAATCTAATAACTATAGGCAGACCAGATACCTTAAGGATATTGCTTTACTTTGTTATTGTATTAATATTTATCATAATTGCAAGAAGGTATAAGAAGAAAAGGTCTATAATGCTTTTTATGGTTGCGATAATTATATTGACCGTACCAAAGCCAAGAGATGGACTTGCTGTAACCATGCTTGATGTGGGTCAGGGAGAGGCAATATTCATAGAGAGTGATTTAGGGACTACATATCTTATAGATGGCGGTAGTTCTGATGTAAATCAGGTGGGAAGATACAGAATTACTCCATATCTGTTATCTAAAGGAATAGATAATATAGATTACACCATTGTAACCCATACTGATATGGACCATGTCAGTGGTCTGATGGAACTTATAGAAGGAGATCAGATAAGGATAAGAAATATGATATTGCCTAATACGACGGCTAAGAATGATATGTACATGAAGCTTGTTGAAATGGCTAAGGCGAAGGCTATTAAGCTGATGTATGTAGTATCAGGTGATATGATTACAGATGGGAAACTAAAAATGGAGTTTCTTCATCCCTCTCGTGAGTACCAGCCATCCTCAAACAATGATTATTCGACTGTAGTAAGCTTAAGATATGGTGAATTTGATATGCTTCTTACTGGAGATATAGAGGATAAGGGAGAGCGGGAGCTGATTAACTTTCTGACAGGGGACAATGCTGTACAGACAGATTTTGATGTGCTGAAGGTGGCTCATCATGGATCAAAGAATTCCACGAGCGAGGAGTTCTTATCAATAATAAAGCCGGAGCTGTCGCTGATTTCCTGTAGTAAGAGTAACTCCTATGGACATCCCCATGAAGAGTTGTTAGAACGATTAGATGATATAGGCAGTGCAGTGGTTATAACGTATGAAAGTGGTGCGATATCAATTAAGACAGATGGGAGAAGGATGAGGGTGGAGGAGTTTATAAAGGTTAAGAAGTAAGTAGTGTATGTTATATTAACTAGTAAAAAAATACGCATTATTTATGCGTGTAATCATTGACATATGCATGAATTGTGCGTATAATAGCAACTGTGAGGAGAATATCAGATGACAGTCAGGGAAATAATAAAAGTACTTAAGAGAGACGGCTGGATAGAAGACGAAACAAAAGGGTCACATATACAATTTAAGCATCCAACGAAAAAAGGCAAGGTTACAGTGCCTAGTCATTCTGGAGATATCCCAAAAGGAACTTTAAATAGTATTATGAAACAAGCGGGGCTAAAGTAAGAGCCACCTTTAAAGGAGT
>CAZODB010000071.1:4046-10662 GCA_964578425.1 uncultured Herbinix sp. | reverse complement strand
GATACCGAATCAGGACTTACCAAAACCTTGATCCCCTTAGATAAATTCTTCTTTCCAAATTTACCTGCTAATTCATTTGCGGTGGTCACAACACCCTTAACCTCTGTAGCCGCAAGTCCTGCTATAACTGCTACAACCTCATCTGCGATCTGCACTTCGCCTATCTTACCATTTTCATGTATTTTATATGTGTTCCTGATCTCCAGTTCTTTATTCACAGTATATACCTCCTATGTTATACATTATTCGGTCGTTACTATATAACAATGTTTTATTTATTGCTTATTATATAGTATTATACCAAACTTCTTGTCTTTTGCAATTATTTATAATATTTTTTTCTATTCCCTTTGTTCTATTCTGATACCACTACAGGATTGATTGTAATCATATCAATTGTGGCATTTGTCTCTTTTAATACTACATCCTCTACAATAGCCAGCTGCTGGTCAGAAAGAGATGGTGTGTTAATAACCACATTGATAGCTCCTTCCGCATTCATAGTCACCATTGCATCGGCAAAGCCCTTAGTTTCCAGCATTACCTCAGTGTTATTCTCAATTTCAGCTATGTTTGTAAGCTCAATCACTCTTTGGATAATTGGCTGCTTGGAGGCATCGGATATGTTTGTACTTTCAATCAACGCCTTAAGATCCGCTCTACTTCTTGCCCTATCTTGTTCCCTTTCAATCTTCTTGCTGATAAAGAAGCTACCGTCTAAGGTAGTGCTTGCTAGAACAGCCTCTCCAGGAATATCATCTATCTCTAATTCACCTGTATCCGTTACATTATTTGCAGCGGCCATTAAATCGTCATCAGATAAATCCCCAAGTTCCTGTGCATCATCATCTTCCTCTATATTAACTGGTGTAACTTCATCATTTTCATCATCTGCCGCATTCAGATTATTACCATCTGTAGTATCATCTAAGGTTTCATCTGTTGTCTCATCTTGGTTTCCATCTGTTGTCTCATCGTTAATATCTGTAGTATTATCAGTTGATGTGTCCCCTATGTCATCAGTATTCTGAGCAAGTTCAAGCCCTTCATTACCAATCACTACATCATAATCCGGATTAGTCGTAACCACCGAATCCTTTTTATCCGGTTTATCATTATTAGTAAAGCTCAAATAACCGGCAATCACGATCATAATTGCTAATGCTGTAATTATGATCTGATTCTTTTTAAATATATTTTTCATAATAAACCTCCTGATCATTTAATTCCATCACTCATCTTCATTACCTTAATTTTATGCGCAGCAATATTAAATAATACCTCTGCTGCCTCCATAATGTCCTTAATAATTAGAACATTATCACCACCCTCGGCAATTATTAGAATACCCTCTACCTCAGGCTCTCGTTCCTGTAATATGTAAGGCTGGGTGTCCCCATCCTCGTTTGTAACCAGAACTGTACTTTCTTCCTTCTGGATACGATTGTTTGTTCTGCTTCCGCCCTCCCCATCTACTTCATTTAAGCCTTCCTGAGTATAGGGTACATCCTTTAGAGGGATTTGCTGCTTAGAGGCCTTTAAGGTTATCATTACCTCTACTTCCCCAATTCCATTCACTTTACGAAGGATATTCTCAAGCCTAACTTCTAATTCTGATATATAGGTATTCGAATCATAGCTTGTCGTATTCGTACCATTTTGCCAATCTGAGGATTCTATGACGATATTCCTATCCTTATCCTTCTTTTCACCTCCAATTATGCCCGGAATTGTCAGAAGAATAAGTAATACCCCTGCTAGGAACAATAATATTAGCTTAGGTACTCCAATATCTTTTAAAGATATTCTTTTCTTTTCCATTCATAACTCCATTCTACAGAAAAAGCAGTGAATATAAAGCAACACAAATTACATGTTTATAATACTATTTCTTCACATTAACTCCCTGTATACTAATATTTATATTATCTTGTTTCATTTTATAGAAGTCTGATAGCCTTTTTTTTATTTCTACTTCGTTTGGAAATAGTATATCCTGCACAACAGTTTTTGCATCTGTGTTTTCCTTTATATTCTTTGAAATAGTGATTTTATCAATACGAATATTGTGGACAGGAATCCCCTCATCCTCTTTGTATCCTGCTTTTATTTCTAATGCTTCAATCTCACCAAAATTATCACTTTCGGCATTCTGGTTGATAAGGACATCCATATCATAAAGATAGAGACCATCTTCCTCTAATATATCAACCACCTGTTCTCGTATAACATCCTTAAATCCAGCAAATACCACATCCTTTTGCTTATCTTCCATAATTCTTAGCTCACTCTGAAAGTTAGACATATCTGACTGAAAGATGTTTGTATTTAGGTAATAATCAAGAATATCATCCATCTTTAAGAGCTTTAAAAACGGGGACACAACAATTAATAGTAGTATCATTCCTGACACAATACTTACGTATTTTTTGTAGCTACTGTTACCCAAAAGGTTCATAATTATTGTATTGAGGATTAGAAATATAACTATATTTCTGACCCATTCATATATCTCATGCATGAAATCCCCCTTTATTTTTGGCCAACATTATCTTCCACTTAAGCACTATACAACCTTTCCTGTTGATATAGCGACGATTGTTATGGATAATAGAAAAAGAATTGCCCCAACTACAACACATTGTAGAAGTAGCTCAGCGGATTTAGCAGAAGCGCTTATGCACTCAATAATTCTTTTGTCTGAAATTGGTTGGAGGGCAGCGCTACTTAGCTTATATACCAGTGTTACTACAACAAGCTGAATTACTGGAACAGCACATATAATAATAATTACAACTAACCCAGCTACCCCTATAGCGTTCTTTAGCAGTAGACCCGCTCCGATTACGGTCTCTGCCACACTTCCTATGGCATTACCTACCCCCGGAAGGGCTGAGGACGCCTTAAAGACTACTGATCTTTTTACTTGGTCTGCCACAGGTATAATTAATCCCTGAATTGCTTGATAGCCTATAACCGCTGCCAGCAGGCTCCTAAGAGTCCACTTTATAATAGTTTCTATTAGTCCCGCTAACTTTGACAGCATGTCCTCCTTTGAAAGGTTGTTTGCAAGCACAATGATTAAATAAAAATTAACTAGCGGTATTACTGCCTTTATAATTATGAAGTCCACTAGGGTGATAAGTATAAGCGCCAACTTATAAAAAGCAAATGATGACACACTTCCGCTACAAAATGCAACTGACATATAATATGCCGGAACTAAGGCCTTCATAAAATCTAATACTTGTCCGATAACATTGGATGCTATACTTGAGGCCTTTATAAAGGAACTAATTAATAGCCCGAATAAGAGTAGATATGTAACATAATATCCTGTTTCAGATACCTGGTGATACTTGAATGCCATGGACAGATTTGTAAATATGGCGGCTATAAGTGCAATGGATATAAGGCGACCAAATGTAGTTATATGTGCCTTGAACTCTCCCAAGATGGAACTTATCAGCTTCTTTCCTATGGATGACAATGAAAATGATTCCTCGCCAGATATCAATTTATCTACATAATCACCAAAATTCATTGCATCATCTTGCTCCATGATATTATCGATGACATCCTGAATATCATCATAATTAATATCATCATATAAATTATGTGATGCATAGGCTATACTTGCTCTATTTATATATAAAAACATAAATATAGAAACATAAGTGATTCTTATTATATATTTACAAAATCTATGCTTTATTATTTCCTTCATTAAACTCACCAATCCTTTAATAATACATCCAAAAGGTCAACTTGATATATATGAGCTTTATTCTATTACATGGTTAACTACCTAACAGTCAAGAAGTTATTAATTGTGTCTAGCAAGGCCAATAGTATGGGCATACTTATAGCTAAGATAGAAAGCTTACCTACCAACTCTACCTGCTCCCCTATCGCCTGATATCCCGAGTCCCTACATAATGATGCTGCAAACTCAGTCACATAGGTAATTCCTATTATTTTGACTAATATATTGATATAAGCTTTGTTGATCTTGAGGTATCCTTGTAACCGGGCTATAGTATCTAGAATAACCTCCAGCTTGCCAATACCTAGCAGTAGAATAATAAAGCAAGCAGCTATACTGATATATAATGAATACTCCTCTCTGCCTTTCTTAAAAGTAATTGCCATTAATACCGATATAATGCCTATAACAGCCACATTGATCATCTTGCTTCCTCCTATGTATCACAGCATACTAAAAAGATCTTTAATTGTTGCAAACAGCTCAGTTATATATGGAAGAATCCAAAACAGAACCAGTATCAGACCTGCAAGGCTTGTCATAAAGGCCATCTCCTCTCGATTCGATTGCTTCAATATTTGATTTAGTATGGAAACTAAAATTCCCACAACAGCAATTCTAAGTATTAAATAGATGTCCATTTTTACCCCCATGCTTTTCCGATGTAATGCACCATTTTGTAATTTCTTCATAAATTTTAAAACCTTAGACTACATAAATCCTAATAGATCAACTTATATCAGAATAATCGATATGAAAATCCCTGCCATGATCCCTAAGGTATTATACAAATAAGATTTTTCCTTTGCTGTCTTTGATAGCTCAATTATTTCATCCTCCAGCTGTGCAAGAAACAATTCTAGAGTATTCATCTGCATCTCCTTATCAAGATAGCCAAGGTTCTCACCAAATTGAATTAAGCTGGACTTGTCCTTTTTATTAAGGGATGTCTGATTAAGCTCTTCATCCACTGCTTCCTTCCATACCTGCGAAAATGTATTTCCCGAATGCTCACTTAGTCTTACAGACACCTTTGTAAAAAAGTTTTTGAAGCCACCCTCATGCCTTCTAGCGATAGCACAGATTGCTTCAGGAAGTGGAGTATTGCCATACCTAATATCTCCTCGAAGCAAAACTACTAACTTTCTTAGCTCCTTAATATCATTTATTCTGGTTTTAAGCTCATTGCTACAATAAAACCCCATTAAAGTCGAGGAAAGAATAATCAGGATACACCCGACAACCTTAGTAATATACACACATATCCCCCCATCTCTACAAGCTATTAGACTTGATGATATATTCTATTTCCCGAGGAATCATAGATTTCCTCGAGATGTCCGATTTGCTTGATGTTATTTAGTATTACATATCTCTCAAATAGCTTCTTTTGTAGCAGCTCACCAAGTATGGGCTTACTCTTTATATCCTCAATTGAGCTTCCATGGACTGTGGTTATCAGCTTACAGCCACAGCTTATCACATGGTCTATCGCCTCCAAATCCTCTCTCCCACCGATTTCATCTACCGCTATTACCTGAGGAGACATAGATCTGATAAGCATCATCATTCCCTTTGCCTTTGGGCAGCAGTCCAATATATCGGTTCGTATGCCTATATCGTTTTGTGGAACACCCATATAGCAAGCCCCTATTTCCGACCGCTCGTCCACTACTCCTACATTCATTCCTTCTATATGGGAGCAACCGTCAGAAATCTGACGGATAATATCTCGTAGGAGGGTTGTCTTACCACATTTTGGCGGTGATATTATTAAGCTATGATATATTCCACCATTTTTTTTATTTACAAGATAGGGAAGTACTATGTCTGCACATCCCTTCACCTGATGGGCAAGCCTTACATTAATATATGAGATATGCTTCATTCCCTTGATAGAATCCTCTTGAATAATGGTTTTTCCAGTAATTCCGATTCTATGACCTCCATGAATAGTGATAAAGCCTTGGCGTATTTCCTCCTCAAAAGCATAGAGAGAATAATTACTTATGTATTCCATGGTTTCCTTTATCTCGTTTTTTGATATTAAAACTCCATTAGAAGGATCCCTTACAAGGCTTGCATTCTCTGAAACGAAATATTCCTTGTTGCCATAGTTAACCATAAGCGGACAGTTTATTCTTAAACGAATCTCCTGCAGGGCGTCAAAATCAATCTTTAGCTTATTTAGTATGGACCTAAGCTTCAAAGAGAATATCTTAAGAAGCTCGTCTTTAATTTTTATAGCTTGTAGCTTAGTAACAGGCATCACTCTTAATCTCCTTATACAGCTTATCCAAGTTCTCCTAAAACAATATATTCCTGCTATATAAAAATATGACGGAGTTTTGAGAAGATTCTTTATAAAGAGAATTATTTATTAACACAAGAAGAAAACTCGTGACTTTAGTCATGAGAGGTTCAAGATAATGTAATTTAGTTATAAAGGCGTTTTTTATATAATATATCTGAATTTCTATGTATTTAAGATGTGGTGTTTTTTATAATTCTTGCTTTTTTTGTCTGATACTCTATAATAAAATCATTATAGCTCCACTTAATAATCTACTACTTGCTTTATTACGCCTGCGATGGTTTGTTAAACTTACACAAGATCATAAAGTAAAGTAGATTTTCGCAATTCTATTTAAGATTTCTAGTATAAAATTGAAGGGAGAAATATATGAGATACGGATTAATTGGCGGAAAGCTTAGTCATAGCTATTCAAAATATATCCATGAAAGAATGGTAGATGGTGAATATGATTTGATACCCCTAAATGAGGATGAATTTGACTTGTTCATGAAAGAGAAGAAGTTTGCCGGAATAAACGTAACGATACCCTATAA
>CAZODB010000071.1:0-3946 GCA_964578425.1 uncultured Herbinix sp. | reverse complement strand
ATTTCGACTTCATATCAACTTACACCTCAATATATTTTATCAGAGATAAGCCACTCTTTTTCCCTTAGGTGAACCTCCCATGACTGAGGTCACGAGTTTATCAACCGACAAACCTATAAACAAATAGCTGTTACTATTCGTAATATATAACGAATCATGTAACAGCTTATCTTTTATTTATATTAAGCAAATATAAGTTACCATCTATACTCTCTTCATATAATCGCCAGATCTTGTGTCTATGCTAATGGTATCTCCCTGGTTTACGAATAAAGGAACATATACTGTTGCTCCAGTCTCCACCTTTGCTGGCTTATTAGCTCCGGTTGCAGTATCCCCCTTGAATCCAGGCTCTGTCTCAATGATTTCAAGTTCCACAAATAGTGGGGGCTCAATGGCAAATACTGCTCCATTATGAGAGAGCATCTTTACCATCTCATTCTCCTTAACAAACTTAAGAGAGTCACCAACATCCTCTTTACTCATAGCTATCTGATCATAGGTTTCTACATTCATAAAATTATACAAATCGCCATCGCTATATAGATACTGCATGTCACTTCTGTCTATATGCGCTGTAGGGAATTTCTCATTAGGACGGAAGGTTTTCTCCGTAACCCCACCGTTCTTAATATCTCTTAATTTTGTTCTAACAAATGCCGCACCCTTACCAGGCTTAACATGCTGAAAATCAATTATCTGGTATACTACATTTTCTATCTCGACTGTCAATCCATTTCTAAACTCGCCAGCTGATACCATACTCTTCCTCCTTAATATTAACTACACTTAAGTGTATATTAAACCTATACCTATCTATCAAAATGCTTAAAATCGATATTAACTACAGATAAGTGTATATTAAACTAATATTATTTGCAACATTTTTTTACCATGTCCTACAATTCAATCAATGATTTATCAGAATGGGTATAATTTATATGTCCATCCTCAGTCACTTCCACAAGATCCTCTATCCTGACACCACCAAAGCCACGGACATATATGCCAGGTTCGACAGTCTCTATCATTCCCGCCTCAATAATTTCATCCTCACTGGGTGAAAGTCTAGGATTCTCATGTATGAATAATCCTACGCTGTGTCCAAGTCCATGACCAAAGCAACCCTCATAGCCAGCCTTATATATAATATCCCTCGCCACCTTGTCTACATCCTTACCCTTAATACCAGCTTTAATCACATCTAAAGCAGCCAGCTGCGCCTCTAGAACTATGCTGTATATCTCCTTCTGCTTATCAGATGCCTTACCTACTACGATGGTCCTTGTCATATCAGAACAATATCCCTCGTATACACAGCCATAATCCATAGTAAGGAAATCTCCGGCTTCTATCTTCTTTTTGCTGGGAACTGCATGGGGCATCGATGAATTTACACCGGAAGCCACAATAGCAGAAAAGCTCGTTCTTTCACCCCCATAAACCTTTAATAGGTATTCAATTCTAGCAGCCACCTCAAGTTCAGTCATACCTGGCTTTATATATGACAAAATCTCTGTAAACACCTTATCTCCGATACCTTCAGCTTGTCTGATATAATCAAGCTCCTTAGGTGTCTTAATTCTTCTTAGCCTTGTAATCTCGTCCTTAATAGGTATAAGCTCATCTACAATCAGCTTGTCTGTCAAATCCTCATATCTTGAATATAGTGTATCATTTGATTCAAAACCAAGGCGCTTAACATTATCTGCTCTTAGTATGTCATTTATTGCCTCTTCATAGCCCCCACTACCAATGGTAACTATCTCATAGCCTTCTGCCTCAGCTTCAGCCTGATAGGTATAACGAAAATCCGTTATAACCATATGATGCTTTTTTGAGATATAAAGATATCCAGTCTCACCAGCAAATCCGCTGACATATCGCATATTGTTACCGTTAGATATCAGCACTGCATCAATATTTATTTCACCAATAATTTTCTCTACTCTTTTATAATTATCCATGCTTGTCCTTCCAATCTTTATGATACTTATGTATATATGACTATTTCTTATTGCATAGCTTTACCAAAGCCTCCATAGCCATAAGATAACCCTCCAAGCCGTGACCGCTTATCTGTCCATCACATACTGGGGCCGTTACGGAAATATGTCTAAATTCCTCTCTCTCATGAATATTAGATATATGAACCTCAATCTTAGGTATAGTAAAGGATGCCAAAGCATCTCTTATTGCATAGCTATAATGAGTATAGGCAGCAGGATTTATTATTATTCCATCCACCTTCTCATGATAAGCCTTCTGAAGTCTGTCTATTATTTCACCCTCACCATTACTTTGATAGGTCTCTACTTCAATATTAAGCTCATCAGCCTTTTGCTTTATTAGGGCAAGTAATGCTGAATAATCCTTATCACCATATACACCCTTCTCCCTAATTCCTAAAAAGTTCAAATTAGGCCCATTAACAATTAAAAGTTTCATCCTATTTCTCCTTAATAAAATAAAATAGTATCTCATCTACAAGTTCATCTATAGATTTATCATCGGTATCTATAATGATATCGGCCGCGCTCTCATATAGAGGAGCTCTTGATGACAGAAGCTTCTCTACCTTTTCTGAGGGGTTTTCTCCTTGAAGAAGAGGCCTACTAGTATCCCCTGATAATCTATTAATAATAGTGCTTCTTGATGTCCGTAGGTATATAACATGTCCCATCATGCGCAATAGATTAGCATTTCTATCTCTTATGGGAATACCTCCACCGGTGGAAAGCACTGTCTTATCTATATTATCCACGATTGTTAATAGGGTTGCTGTCTCCAGATTACGAAAGAACTCTTCACCATATTTACGAAAAATCTCTTCTATCTCCATACCCTCTTTAGCCACAATCAATTCATCGGTATCCTTAAAACGATAGCCGATTCTCTTAGCTAATTGTAGACCTACACTGGTCTTTCCAGATCCCATAAAACCTATTAAAATAATATTATCTACTAACATCCCTTGCCTCATACCCTTTTAATTTTACCTCTTTTTAAGTCTCTTCGATAAAGCCTAAGCACTATCCTTTCAAGCTTTCTTTTGAATATAATCTGTATCTCCTCCTTAGGACCAATGGGCTTAACAAAATAAGACATCATACCAATCCTATTGGCACCAAATATATCGGTAAATAGCTGGTCCCCTATGAATACAGTATTATTTATAGAAGTATCCATAAGCTTAGTAGCCTGTATATAGTTCTTTTTAGCAGGCTTATTAGCCTTATGAATATACTTCAGTTTTATATCCTTATTAAATCTACTAACCCGTTCTTCATTATTATTAGATATCAGGCATACCTGAAATCCCATCCTCTTAAGCCTTGCGATAAGCCTAACAGCTCTCACTGATGCATCTGCTCCATGCTCTACCAATGTATTATCAATATCAAATATAATTCCCCTATACCCCTCTTGATACAAGAGCTTATAATCAATTATATATGCCGAGTCTGCAATTCGCTTTGGGTAAAATATTCTTAGCATCTTTGTCTCTCCCATCATTACTTAAGGCTCTTTAATAATATATCTTATAGGTTTTAATAATTACCTTATCTATATATTATTTATTTTATTATCTATTATGTTTTATTATAGCAATTAATATCATCCCATACAATATAAACTTATAGCTTAATTAAGCATTTTATTTGAGATTCTCTCTCTATATATGCAATTACTAGATGTATTAACCAATAAGAATCTTTTTTCATCAATTGTATCTCCTCACATATATCCTATATATCCTGTTTATTTTTGTAGCGGTATTCACTGGGGGTCATATGAAAGCTCTCCTTAAATACACGGTTAAAGGTCCTTAGACTATTGAAGCCTGCATCATCGCAGATCTGTGTAATAGACATATCCGTGGTAAGAATCAAAGTGGATGCATAGCTTACCCGTATATTATTGACATAGTCATTAAAATTGGAGT
>CAZODB010000070.1:4816-10669 GCA_964578425.1 uncultured Herbinix sp. | reverse complement strand
CCATATTCTCGGATTCACCTACTCCTTCAGCATTTATAATTATATAATGCTTTTTACCAGTTTCTCTTCTACGGTTTATTTTCTTAATAATCTTCACTTCATCAAAATCATAACGCTCTGCTATAAGGATCTCCTCTGCTCCATTGGCAATACCGCACCATATAGCAATATGTCCCGCATGTCTTCCCATAACCTCGATAATACTACATCTTTCATGGGATGTGGATGTATCTCTAACCCTATCTATTGTCTCCACTGCAGTATTAACAGCGGTATCAAAGCCTATAGTATAGTCGGTACAGCTTATATCTAGATCAATTGTTCCGGGAACTCCTACGGTATTGATTCCCCGCTTTGCAAGTGCTGCCGCACCACGAAATGAACCATCACCACCTATAACTACAAGCCCATCTATTCCATGCTTTCTACATATCTCTGCGGCCTGATCCTGTTTCTCAGGTATTATAAACTCAGGACAACGGGCTGTATATAAAACAGTTCCCCCGCGTTGTATAATATCAGACACACTTTTTGACTTCATATCAAATATATCTTCTTCTAATAACCCCAAAAAGCCTCTACGAATTCCCTTTACCTTTAATCCCTCTAAGAGAGCTGTTCTTACAGCAGAACGTATCGCAGCGTTCATACCCGGTGCATCTCCACCGCTAGTTAAAACACCTATTGTCTTGATTTTCTTTTCCATTACTAAATGACCTCCACGTCTTTTAAGCTAAATAGTATTCTAATTCATTTTTGGTAATGACGCAATACACTTTTCGACAATTACGATATTATCTTTCGGATAATTCTGTCTAAGCTTAGAAATAAGCTCTTTATCTGCGTTTACATCCCTGCTTTTCGGCAAGCGCTTCATGATTTTTTCCTTTTCACAATATATAATTACTGAATCCTTTCCGTCATATGCCTCCAGCAAATCATATAATTCCTGCTCAGCACTTTGGAACTCACTGAGATCTCTAAATCTAACCCATAATTCCTTTGGTATTGCTTCAAAGGGGATGATTTCCTGACAAATAAGCTTAGCATCCTTATCCTCTTCCATAGTTGTTCTACCACGGATAAAGACCTTATTATCTTGCTCCAGCATATGCTTATATTTTTCGAAATCCCTAGGAAATATAATAACCTCAATAGTTCCAAACATATCCTCAAGCATAATAAAGGCCATAAGGCTATTTGTCCTAGTTGTTTTCACGGTTTTTGAAGTAATCATACCACCAATGGTCTGTGTACTTTCATCCTCAACCTTAGGCTTATCAGCTTCTTCATCGATAATAAAATCATAGGAATAGCATGTAACATTCTTATCTATAGTATCCAAATAGTCGTCCAAAGGATGTCCACTTACATATATACCAAGAACCTCCTTTTCAAAGGCCAGCATCTCTTCCTTACTATATTCTGCTACATCAGGAAGGTTAAACTCATATTCCTGCCTATCATCCTCATCGGCAAAGTCAAATATATTCATCTGCCCTGTCAAGCTCTTTTTCTTTTCTTCGGCTACCTGATCCAATATCTGTATATAACTCATCATCAGCTGACGTCTATTATCATGGATACTTGAGAATACGCCGGCTTTAATGAAGCTTTCTATAGTCCTTTTGTTAACTTCTTTTCCTGAAAGGCGGCTAGCAAAATCACTTAAGCTGGTATATATACCATTAGTCTCTCTTTCAGCTACAAGCGATTTTATTACGGGTCTGCCGACGCCCTTAATTGCAGATAGTGCATAACGAATCGAGCTGTTATATACAGTAAAGACAGCATCTCCCTCGTTGATATCAGGGGGCAGGATTGTAATATCCATCTGACGACAATTATAAATATACTGTGATACCTTGCTGGGATTATCGATAACAGATGTCATTAAAGCAGCCATGAACTCTACTGGATAGTTGTGCTTGAGATAGGCTGTCTGATAGGAAATAACAGCATAGGCTGCGGCATGGGATTTATTGAAGGCATATTTTGCGAAATCAAGCATCTCATCAAAAATATGATTTGCAACATTCTCTGGAATACCGTTTTTTATACAACCAGGAATGTTCTCCTCCTCATTTCCATAGATAAAGGCCTGCCTTTCCTTTATCATTACATCCTCTTTCTTCTTTGACATAGCTCTACGTACCAAATCGCTCCGACCATAGCTATATCCTGCAAGATCTCTTACTATCTGCATTACCTGCTCCTGATATACAATACAGCCATATGTAGGTGCCAGTATATGCTCCAGCTGTGGGCATTCATAAGTTATAGCTCCCGCTTCATTTTTACCCTTAATATATTTTGGAATAAAGTCCATAGGACCCGGTCTATATAGTGCTATACCTGCTATAACATCCTCTAGGCTCTTTGGCTTTAGTTCCTTCATAAAGCCTTTCATACCGCTACTTTCCAGCTGAAATACACCTTCAGTTTTAGCAGATGAAATAAGCTCATATACCTTTTCGTCATTATAATTTATCGTATCTATATCCAGCTTATTCTCTAGATCTTTGTTTTTATTAACAAGGGCTACGGCATTTTGAATAACCGTAAGTGTTCTAAGTCCCAAGAAGTCCATCTTCAGTAGTCCCAGCTCTTCCAGGGTTACCATGGTAAACTGAGTTGTAATAGAATCATCAGATGAAGTGGATAAGGGAACATATTCAACTATGCTTTCCTTACCGATAACTACACCGGCGGCATGCATGGATGAATGTCTGGGTAGTCCTTCGAGCCTTTTCGACATATCAACAAGCCTTTTAACCTCGTCATCACCCTCATATAGTTTACTTAACTCTGCATTAACCTTCAATGCCTTTTCAATAGTGATCCCGATTTCGGTAGGAATCATTTTCGCTACAGTGTCCACCTGTGAGTATGGTAGATCTAAAGCTCTTCCAACATCTCTGATAGCAGCCCTAGCAGCCATGGTACCAAAGGTAATTATCTGTACCACCTTATCCTTGCCGTACTTATCTGTAACATAATCTATAACCTCCTGCCTTCTTTCATAGCAGAAATCAATATCGATGTCAGGCATGGTCAGTCTTTCAGGATTAAGAAATCTTTCAAAAAGTAAATTGTATTTTATAGGGTCTATATCTGTTATTCTAAGGGAATAGGATACTATGGATCCCGCGGCACTTCCTCTACCCGGACCTACCATAATACCATTATCTCTGGCATATTTTATAAAATCCCATACAATTAAAAAGTAATCACAAAAGCCCATATCATTTATAGTCTTTAACTCATATTCCATTCTGTCCCATTGCTCTTTTGTAGCCTCACCATATCTTTCCTTCATACCCTCTCTACAGAGATGGCAAAGGTAGTCGTAAGAACTATAGGGTTCCGGAACGGGATAAACAGGTAATTTATATTCACCAAATGTAATAGTTACATTACAGCGTTCTGCTATTTTATATGTATTTTCTACCGCTTCCTTGGCATAGGGAAAGACCTCTAGCATCTGCTCAGGTGATTTAAGATAATACTGTCCCCCTTCATAGCGCATGCGGGTTTCATCAGATACCTTCTTCTGTGTCTGGATGCATAGCAGTATGTCGTGTGGATCCGCATCATCTTCATAGGTATAATGAACATCATTGGTTGCCACAAGCTTTATACCTGTTTCATTTGACATTCGAATTAGTCCCTGATTAACAGTTTTTTGTTCAGGGATTCCATGATCCTGAAGCTCTAAAAAGAAGTTTCCATCTCCGAATAACTCCTTGTATCCAAGGGCAGCCTTCTTAGCCTCCTCGTAAAAGCCTCTTCTGATATTTCCTGCCACCTCGCCGCCCAGACAGGCACTTAAGGCAATTATTCCCTCACTGTGCTGACGCAAAACTTCCTTATCAATTCTTGGCTTATAATAAAAGCCCTCTAAAAACCCTCTAGATACAATCTTCATCAAGTTTTGATAACCTATATTATTCTCTGCCAGTAGAACCAAATGGTGATAACGCTCATCTGAGGCTCCAGGTTCTCTATCAAATCTAGAATTTGGAGCAACGTATACCTCACAGCCTATAATAGGCTTTATATCCTCTAACAAGCAGGCCTTATAAAAATCAATGACACCATACATTACACCGTGATCGGTAATAGCTAGGCTATCCATTCCTAGCTCCTTTGCACGAAGCACCAGCTCTCTTATTTTACCTGAACCGTCTAGAAGGCTGTATTCAGTATGAAGATGTAAGTGGGTAAAGTTCAATGGATTTCCTCCTTGTAGAACAAATTCATGTACGACCCAGCGTACTTTAGCACCGTATTGAACAAAGTGAGCCTATATACATTCTCTTAGGTTACCAGTCTTTTGAAGGTCTCTCTGGATCTATGATTTCCTCTAGGTTAAATAAATCCTGTAAACGTTCAGGAAACTCAAGCATAGCCTGTCCATCCAGGGGACGCCTCGTCATCCTTACATAATCGTCCTTTAAATGCATCCATGGCTTAGAATCCACACCGTGGAAATAATTAAAGCCGACTTCCTTAAGAAACTTATATTTATCACTGCTGTAGTGTCCCATAGTGGTTTCAATATCTACACCGTAAGGGAAAATCAGTATATCAGTATCGCCAATTAAACTACCTACTTCCTTCAACCAACGCTCGGTGTCTGTCTTGACAAACTGGAAGGATTTTTCCAGCATATTTCTATGACCCCAGCTATGGGATGCAAACTCCCAGCCATTTTCCTTAAGCACTCTAGCTACCTCTTTAACTTTTTCCTTGTCCTGTTCATAGGTAGGTGAGGTGGGATCATTAGTTCTGTATCCCAAGGCTCCTTCATATCCCGTTAAGGCCAAAATTCCTTTGGCTCCCTTGTAGGAGAAATCAGGATGCTCTTCCACAAAGGCATCAAGTATTGGTACTATATCAAAAGAACCTCTAACTACACTTCCATCCTCTAAAGTCATCTCACAGGTCGGCTTACCATCCTCACCGATGACTATTCTAGAAGCAAAGCCATCTCCTTGCATATAATCATAATAGTTAACATCATCCTGAGACAATACAAAGGGTTTTTTACCTGGTGGAAGATATATCTCTCCCTCTACAAATTTCGTTTTTCCATTCTCATCGGTTATTTGCTTGGCAAGGTCATGGACACTGACAAGTACATAGCCTTCCTCATACATGCTCTGCATCATCTTCTCAAACTCTAATGTAGTGGTCATATACATATTATATCCTTTAGCATCAGAGTCACCATCAAAAGCCAAACTGTTATCGGCTACTAATGAATGAAAGAATATATGGTTAAACTGCGCAACCGAAGTATAAGAGCCACCATACAGAACCAAAGAATCTCTTTCAGCCTCCAAATCATTAATTGCTGATAAAAGAGCGGGATAGACTTCATAGCCGCCTTCCTTGCCTTGATAGGTTTTAATCATTTCGATTGCTCTATCATAGTCGTAGCTTAATTTAAACTTATTTGCTTCTTCAATCATATCTTCTCTTTCGGCGATTTCCTCTAAAAGCCTTTCCTGCTCCCTAAGAGCCTCCAGCTCAGCTGGTGTTAGCTTTTCTTCTTGCTTGTCTTTATCCTTCTTGTCTCCATTGCCATTATTCTTCTCTGTATTGTCATTATCTTCCTTATTATTAACTACTTTACCTGGATTATCATTAGCATCCTTTTTATTCCTTGATATGATATAATATGAGCCTGCTAATATTATAAGTAGTAATAACTCCAACAAGAGTATAAGACCAAGTTTTTTAGCGGATCTTCTTTTTCTATTTCTTTGCCCATTTCTTCTTTGCGCCATACTACACCTCTTTCTAACTTTATTATTGCTCTTAAATAAAAACTTATCCACACTCTAT
>CAZODB010000070.1:0-4716 GCA_964578425.1 uncultured Herbinix sp. | reverse complement strand
TTAATCAGCCTATCGTGAAAAAAGAAGCGCCCAAAGATATCTGCGTATGATCTCCTTGTGGCGGCTTCCTAGCTTCCTTATTGTTTGCTACTTAGATACTTTTCGATATTATCAATTGCTTCTTCTTCATCCTTACCATCTGCAGATACAAATACCTTTTCACCGGACGCAAGACCTAAGCTCATCATGCCCATAATACTTTTCGCATTAATTTTTTTCTCTTCACTTTCCACATATATGCTACTCTCATACTGACTGGCTACTTGAACAAGTATTGCAACAGGTCTTGCCTCTAAGCCATTTGGAATGTTAATTACTATTTCTTTTCTTATCATTTATATTTCCTCCTTATGCTCCCGAAAATAATCAGCAATAGTACTTAATTTTCGTAATCTATGATTAACACCGGATTTACCGATTGGCGGTAACAACATTGTTCCCAACTCTTTAAGTGATGCCTCTGGATGCTCGATTCTAAGCCTTGCTATGTCGCGAAGACCCTCATTCACATTTCCGAAACCTACATTATCTCTAATATATATGATATCATCAATATGTTTTGAAGCCGCTTGGACAGTTTTACTGATATTAGCCGCCTCACAATTAACCTGCCTGTTCACATGGTTGCGCATTTCCTTCAGTATACGTACATTCTCAAGATCCATAAGTGAAACATGGGCTTCCATGACATTTAGCAAATCAACTATCCCTGAGCCTTCCTTTATATACACCACTCTATATTTTTTTCTCTTAGTAATCTTTGCATCAATAGAAAAACTACATATAATATCCTTCAGTCTCTCTGCCTTCTCTATATCATCCGTAACAAATTCTAGATGATATGCTTTTTTGGGATTACTCATAGAGCCGCACATGAGAAATGCACCCCGGATAAAGGCTCTTTTACAGCAGTTTTTTTGAACTACAATCTGACTGGGATTACCTATTCTTCCGTCCTTCGCATCGTAAATGCTTTGCTTAGTTGCCTTCAGAATGTTAATTGCCATGTCCTGTTTCTTAATAATTAATGTATATATTTGATTATCCTTAATAACTTGATTTCTCCTAATCGAAATATCAATATTTATATTAAATGTTTTTTTGATTAATGTAAAGTACTTTCTTGCTACTAGAGAATTTTCTGTTTGTAGCCTTAAGAATATATGAGATTCATTCTCTATTAATTGACCGCCATAAGTCAGTATTGCTGCCAGCTCTGCTAGCCTGCAATGTCTGGCGACATTAATTTGTACTGAAAGCTCTTCCTTTACCCTCTTTGAAAACGACATTTTTCATCAGCACCTTCATCTATTAACTATTTCTTCTCTATATCTCTATGCTCGGTCTTAATCCCATAGCCTAATCCAGCCATTCTTTCGGCAATCTCATTGGTAAGTGTAACCGATCGATGTTTACCTCCTGTACAGCCTATACTGATTACAAGCTGGTTCTTTCCCTCTAATATGTAGTGAGGAATAAGAAATGTAAGCATGTCCTCTAATTTATTCAGAAATTGCTTAGAAGCTTCTGAATCCATAACAAACTCTCTTACCTCTTTATTCATTCCCGTCTTAGCCTTTAGCTCTGTTATATAATATGGATTTCTTAAAAATCTAACATCAAAAACCAGATCTGAATCTGCTGGAATACCATACTTGAATCCAAAGGAAAGAAACATAATCATAAAATTATTAAAACTCTTATCATCTACATAAATTTTATCAATCTGACTCTTCAGCTCTCGAATAAGCAAATGACTGGTATCTATAATGACGTCTGCTTTCTTACGAAGAAAATCCAGTTTACCCCGCTCTAATTCTATTCCCTTGTCTACTCTTCCCGATTGGGAAAGTGGGTGTAGCCTTCTTGTCTCCTTATAACGCTTTACTAGTACCTCCGGTGAGCAATCCAAGAAAAGTATTTCATAGGGATGTCCCACACCTTTCATGTCCCTAAGTACTGCATCTAATTCATCTAAGGCTTGTCCGCTCCTTATGTCTAAGCCAAGTGCAACCTTATCATTACTTCCCTGCATAATTAGTTTAACAAACTTTTTAACAAGCTTTATAGGGAGGTTATCTACACAGAAAAAACCGATATCCTCCATCATTTTTAGAGCAGAGCTTTTCCCTGCCCCCGACATACCGGTTACTATAACAAATCTCATCTAAAACCCGGCCTTTCTTTAGTCAGTATCAAAGGTTCCTAGGAATTTCACCTCAGGCTCAAGCACTATTCCGAACTTATTATCTACTATTCGAATGACCTCCTTTATTAAGGCCATAAAATCCTTGGCTGTGGCATTTTCCTTATTTATTAAAAATCCGCAATGCTTTTCTGATACAGCAGCGCCACCTATCTGATATCCCTTTAAGCCCGCATCACTAATAAGCTTACCCGCAAAATGTCCTTGGGGACGCTTAAAGGTGCTTCCAGCACTATGCTTATCTAAGGGCTGCTTCTCTTGTCTCCTGGAATTCAGTTCATAGATTTTGTCTAAAATCTGCTGCCTATTGCCCTTATTAAGTTTTAAGGTTGCCTCCAATAAGCATAAATCATTCTTCTGTAGAATACTGCTTCTATATCCAAGCTCTAGCTCCTCATTGTTTAAGCTATAGACTTCCCCTTCTCTATCTATAACACTAGCAGTTAGAATAACCTGCTTGATTTCACCATCATAGGCTCCGGCGTTCATAGTTACAGCACCTCCCAGTGTTCCGGGAATACCTGCACCGAATTCAAAACCACTTAATTCATGTCTGGCTATTACAGAAGAAAGCTTTGACATAAGCACCCCTGCCTGAGCACGAACTAGGCCTTTATCTGATACAGTAATTTCTGAGAATTCACCAGCTAGCTTTATAATTAAGCCCTGGTAGCCCGAATCAGATACCAGAAGATTACTTCCATTTCCCATAATATAAAAGGGCATATCATGGTTCTTACATAATAAAACCACCTGTTTAATCTCTTCTATGGATGATGGCAATACCATATAATCAGCCTCACCACCTATATGAAGCGATGTATGTCCCTTCATGGATTCCTTATACTTTATTTGCACTGCCGTAAATATTTTGTTTAGTTCATTTAAGAATAAGCTTAAGTCCTCCAATAATATACCTCCATGTTATAATACAATACTCTTAAACCTTATTCAACTATCAGGCATTTATGTCAATACCAATCTAGCACATCCATAAATTCCAGCATCATTTCCCAATGAGGCTATTAAGAATGCCCTGTCCTTTAATGCGTTCATAACATTTGGCATATAGTGCTTCCTAATAGTGGAGGTCAATATATCTCCTGCCTTTGAGACGCCACCTCCTATGACAAATGCCTCAGGGTCCACTACCTGCGCCACCCCTGCCAGGGCAATCCCTAGATATCTGCATGCCTCATCAACTATCTCCAAGGCCAGCTCATCCCCCTTCTTAGCATAATCAAACACTAGCTTAGAAGTTATATCCTCTTCCATGGATAATAAAGAGCCTTTGGGATCTCTTTTAAGGGCTTGCTTTGCTAATCTTACAATACCTGTTGCAGAAGCATATTGCTCAAGACAGCCTCGCTTTCCACATCCACAGAACTCTTCTTCATTGAAGTTTACGGGAATATGTCCTATTTCTCCTCCAGCTCCACCGCTTCCGGCAACTATCATTCCATTGTGAATAACACCGCCACCGACTCCTGTTCCCAGGGTTACAAGCACCATATTATCATAACCCTTGCCATTTCCCTTCCATTGTTCACCAAGGGCAGCAACGTTAGCGTCATTAGCTGCTTTTACCTTAAAGCCGGTCATAGCAGACATTTCCTTCTCTATATTAAAATATCCAAGACCTAGATTGGCTAGCTCTAAGACGTCCCCGTTATCCTTAACAGGTCCCGGTAGAGCCACACCAACACCTTGTATCTGTTCCTTGGTCAGACCTTTTTCCTCTGATTTACTCATTATAAAATCTGCAGCATCCTTAAGAATATCCTTGCCATTGTCTGTCTTTCTTGTGGCAATAACCCACTTTTCTAGAATATTTCCTTCCATATCAAAGAGACCAACCTTTATGCCTGTACCACCAATGTCTACACCATAGCAATATCGTTTCATAGCTTACCTCATTTTTTCCCTTTTTCGTTTGTTGTAAAGGCTTTGCGTAAAACCTGAAAACTCTTGTTTTTGTTTTATAGTTAGCTTTTACTCAGAGCTATTTTTAATCTTATTCGTAACCCTTTTATATAATTCTTGGGCTGCGTTATATCCCATCTTCTTCTGCCTGTGATTTACAGCTGCAGATTCACAGATAATGGCTAGATTTCTTCCTGGACGGATAGGTATAGAATGACATACCACTTGATTTCCCAGATATTCAATGTATTGTTCATCTAGACCAAATCTATCATAATCCTTTTCTCTGCTCCATTCCTCCAGCTTTATAACCAGGTCAATAGCCTGTGTATTCTTAACACTCTCTACACCGAATAGTGTCTTAACATCAATTATACCTATACCCCGTAGCTCTATAAAATGTCTTGTAATATCGGGGGAGATCCCTATAAGGGTCTCATCACTAACCTTTTTGATTTCTACTACATCATCGGCTACAAGGCGATGCCCTCTCTTTATCAGCTCTAGAGCAGCCTCGCTTTTTCCTATTCCACTTTCACCAGTAATCAGTATTCCTTCACCATATACATCTACTAATACACCATGAA
>CAZODB010000069.1:7660-10817 GCA_964578425.1 uncultured Herbinix sp. | reverse complement strand
CCAAAAAGTCCTTTACAAGCTTTCTCATTCTACTTTCATCATCAACAACTAATATCTTCGTCTTTTCCACTTGACACCTCCGATAAATGTATAATTTGGCATATCTGTATATGTGACATGCTCCCACCATTTTATAGAAGTGGGATACTTCCGAATTACTTCTAAATTTCATGTTAAATATATTCTAGCAAATACCTATGACGAATTTGTGAATTTACTCCCCAGGATAAATAAGCCCCCACTGCCGGCGTATCTCATCCATTATTCTCATATTAGTAAGTGTATCACTAAGAGGATTAAGAGGACTCATTTTCAAACCCTCTCGTAGACACCGATTCACCTCTGCTGCCTCATATTCATATCCATTCGCCCTAAAGGGTTCATTAAATTCATCTAAGCATTTAAGTTTATTATCATATAGCCTAGCAGTATCAGCCATCCAGAACTTCTCCACTTTAATAATACCCTTTTCGCCCACTATCAAAGCATCATGTCCTGTTACAGCTGATATAGATGAGCTAAGATCTGCCAGGACTCCCTCCTTGTATTGAAGCACAACTACATTCTGTTCATCCACGCCGCTCTTGCCTATTACTGCGCTACTAACTATTCTGTCAGGTGTCTTATTAAGTAGAAAGCTTGTATAGCTTATAGGGTATACTCCTACATCCAGAAGCGCCCCTCCTCCAAGAGATAGATTATACAGCCTACTATTAGGGTCATAATCAGCATAAAATCCAAATGTTGCCTTAATATGAAGTATCTTACCTATTCCGCCTTCCTTTATCCATTGCTTTACTCTAAGGTTAGCTGGAAGAAATTTTGTCCACATAGCCTCCATTAAAAACACATCATGCTTTTTTGCCAAGCTTATAAGCTCTTCAGTATCCCTGCTGTTAATAGTAAAAGGCTTTTCACAAAGCACAGCCTTATTATTCATGATGCATAGCTTTGCTATCCTCTTATGCTCCGTATGGGGAACAGCAATATATATGACATCTATATCAGGATCACTGACTAGCTCCACATAATCACCATATGATTTAGCTATATTAAATCTCTTGGCAAATTCCTTGGCTCGATTATCGTTTCTTGAAGCTACCCCATCTAGCGAAGAATCATCCATGGATGTTAATGCACTAGCAAAGGTTGTAGCGATACTACCGGTTCCAATTATACCCCACCTAATTTTCTTCATAATATACAGTTCCCTTCCATAAGGTATTTATTTCACTCGACTATCCATTTATTTACGCGATTATTATATATAATATACTTCTAAGAATTGTAATTTCTTTTTATGATATATTCTATAAATTCATTTTACTATTCTGCATAAGTAAAATCAAGCATTCTAATATCTACATAAACTAGGGGCTGTGTCCTTAGCATATCTGACACAGCCCCTAGTTTATGTATACTTCAGCAACCCATTCGGTTATACCTGAAGCAATTTATATTCATACATATCACCTATTGTATTGTAGCCGACTTTTTCATAAGCACGCTTTGATAGCATGTTTTTTTTGTCTACAAATAATGTGCAAAATTCATTGCCCTCATCCAGGTACTTTCTGCTGACATTATATATATTGGTAGCACCGTAACCCATACCCCTATACTCTTCAGGTGTATATACATAGCTGATAGCAATACCATTAGCAAGCTGCCTTGTGGTGGCTGCCATGGATACTACTACTTGCTGAGAGTTTTCAAAAACATAGAGCTTATTATTGTTTATTAATTTACTTATACTAACCAAAGCGGATTCATAATCTATCTCCTTAGCTAAGGCCTCAATCTTAAACTGGATCATCCATTTGGTAAAGAGCTTAACCTCATTCGGTATGGCCAGTCTGGTATTACCTTCTGTTAGTCTAATATCATTTATCTGCCTAAGTTCCATTATATCTATGGCCATTCTCTCTGCAAATGTACACTTAACATCCATCTTGTATTGCTCGATAAAGGCTTCACATACCTCCAGCCTCGCATTGATTCCCTCGGGAAGAATTTGATTTTCCGCCATATGTTTTGCTAATAATAAGGAGGCCATCCGAATATCTCTACTGTCATCCTGTATATAGATTGACAAATACCAGGGTGGTAGATTAGAAAAATGTAATATAGTTATATCCTCTTCCATAACCACTCCGAACAGCCCCACAAATTCATCTGGATTCTGACGTGATTTGTAAGCATCGTGCAATACTAGCTGGCTCTTAGCCTCTTGCTCTAATAATACCGCCTCATAATCAATTAAATATACTTCTGCATTCTCATATACCTTAATTATCATGCTATTTCCTTCTTTCTTTGTGGTTGACCATACGGAATAAACTCTAGTTAATAATTTTCCCTATTTTTTATAAAATAAACTTGTATCAATATCTATATCACAGATTAGCAACTCTATTTGTAGAGTTTTTTGTCTGCCTAGCAAATTCTAGCTCAAAACACTGCTTATTGTTGTTATTATAACATTAATCCCCACATTTTGTAAATAGCATAATTTCAATTCTTCTATATGTTCATTAATCAAGTAAAGCCAACGGGATTTTATAAACATCTCGTTGGCTTTATTAAGAATTTCTCATCTATGTTAGTCCTTTTTCACTAACCTCTTCTTAGCTGATACGTAAGCTGTTCCTCCGATTATAAGAATTCCACCTACAACTATTGCAACAAGACTGGCAGTCGGTAATCCCTTATCCTCATTTTCGATATTATTAGCTGAGGTTGTACTCATCATATCATCCTCAGCAGTCACAAGCCCTGTATCTATACCATCATCAGATTCATCTTCCCCAATATCTTCGTTAGGCAAATCCTCCACTATATCTGTCTGCCATATAGACTCTGGATCCATGGAATCTGCCGGTTCACTTCCTCCTATGGATTCTATCTGGATAGTCAGCTTCTCTTCTTCATCAGCCATAAGCTGCTCTCTCTCTTTGATGTGGGCTTCATCATCGGAATCATTAGATACAGGTGTATCACCCATATCCATAATAGGTGTTTGTAGAGATGTATTCTTATCAGCATCTATAGGCATAGCATCAGGCGCTTCTACTGGAGTATCATAAATAACGACTTCCTCTGTATCGACAACCTTAACTATCTCTGTACCGAATTCGTCATAGAGATAGGCGGCATA
>CAZODB010000069.1:0-7560 GCA_964578425.1 uncultured Herbinix sp. | reverse complement strand
TGCCTTCTAAAGATTAGACGCTGCTAACCATAAAATCGTTCCATGTCTATCATAACTCTTCCCATATTTTTTCTCTCTTCGGCATATACATGAAATGTAAAGGAATATGCGGGAGGTCTTATATGGACGAATTACGAACCCTTGATATTGCCTTGATGGAGCACCGATTCTGGCTACAAATTATGGGTGACCATGCAAGGTTTATATTTTTCTCATTGGCAGCAAATGAAGTGGAGTATTTACAAAGATCACAGGATTTTATAATTGGCTTTGATCAGCTTCTAGGCCAGGTAGTTTATACTACTAATGCCGAAGAGCTTGATCTTATAACTAAACAGGCCTATCAGCTTACTATGCAGCTCCGAGAATTTAAACTTTTAATTCTTTCTCTGACTCTAAGCTCAGATATAAAAATACATCTGACATCCTCATTCATAAATGATATGCTAAACGAATTGGAGGAATACATAAGGATCATTCATTCTCTCACTAACAATAAGCACTTGCTCTTTCATCCCTTACATTACCATATCTTATGGCTAAAAGATGCTATAGGTCATGCAGCTTCAGTATCAGCTAACCTGGATTTAATAGAAAAGGATATCATAGATCAAAGCAATAACTATGAATTACAGTTTACTGATCTACTTATGAAGGCAACTATGATGAACGGATATCTGCGAACGCAGCTTGACAATTTCCCTTCCCTAAGCAGACTAAACAAACAAGTAGAAATATCAGTTACTTCATTTAAGGACTTTTTAGAGGAGATAAGGGATCAAAGGATGAATGGACAGATTCTAGGAACTCTCTTTCCTTTGATGGCGGACCATATGGCCAGAGAGGAATGCTATTATCTCTGGAAGCTAACCCAAACTGCCGGACTTATAAAAAGACCTGATTGTGATCCTGCAAGACCCAGAATCGAAGGTTAATCCATAAAGATATAGTAATCTGAAGGGGGATTTATGGAATTACAACTAGCAGTTATGGATCCTATAAAATCATTATGTAGTTGGGGTTGATGCAAAATGTTTCACATCAACCCCATTATTATAGTTATTCAATCTACTTGATAAACTTAGTCAGTAAACAATTGTGCCCAGTAGATTACTCCACCTGATGTGTATACCCCTATACCTATTTTACCGAAGCTTCCATTCAGAATGTTAGCTCTGTGTCCGGGAGAATTCATCCATCCGTTCACTACCTCCTGCGGAGAACGTTGTCCATAGGCTATATTTTCACCGGCTGTCCTATATGAAACTCCATATTCCTGTAGCGCGGTTGAGAATTTACTTCCATTAGGTCTTGTGTGTGAAAATGATACCTTGGTCTCCTCTGCACGCTTGTTAGCAGCCGCTTGTAGGGTTGCATTTGTAGTTAATGATGAAAGTCCTGCCTTTGAGCGCTCAATATTTACAAGTCTTAGAACCTCTTCTGCAAATCCTTGATTAGAGCCCGAATTATCTTTGGGTGGTGCTGTAGGAGCGGGTGTGCTAGGTGTGGTAGGTGCTGGCTTGGTAGGTGTCGTAGGTGCAGGTTTAGTAGGCGTTGTAGTGGGAGCGGGTTTGCTAGGAACTGTTGTAGGTACAGGCTTATTGTTCTTGCCCTGTGTTCCCTTGTCACCTATCAGGGATAGGATTTCTTCTAAAGAACTAATATTCTGAATATTATTCATATTAATATTCTTATATCCGCTTTTTTGCAGCTCTTTTACAACATCCTGGGTTGAGTTACAATTGGACAAATCAATATTTTTATATACATATACATTATTATCCTTGGATTTGTAATCATTGATATAATCATTATTCTTATTTATAGATTTATTTGTAGCTGTATTGTTATCGGTTTTATTTGTTACAGCCTTCTTGTTTGTATTCTTGCTTGTATTCTTGACTGTATTCTTGCTAGTATTTTTGCCTATATTCTTGGCTGTTTCCTGTTTTGTGTCTTCTTTCTTGGCTTTTGAATTATCTGCTTTATTACTAGAGGATTTCCTATTATCCCTTTTATCCTTGCTCTTTACTGTAGCTTTCTTATCTTTCTTTACTTCTCTTTCTTCCTCTGTACTTTCTATATCTATAGTATCAGTATCTTCCGCCTTAGGGGTAGCCACTTCTACCTCAGATGGCTTATCCTCTATATCATCATTAGTAACTATCATAATCTCATCAGCATCAGCTGTATGCTCAATTGCCTCGGCCTCTTGCTCAACACTAACCTGTTCCTTATTTCTATCTATGATTGCTTCATCATTAGATGCAAGCTGATTAAGACCAAAAGTACCTGCAAGTGACAGTGCTAGTGAACATAAAGTTACGATTAGTTTCTTCATTCTTTATACCTCCTATTTGGTGTCCTTCTTGCTGCTCCTTAAGACTACCATAGTAGAACAGTCGCTTCAACCGTAAATATATGGATATCCACCTAATCATTGGGATTTACCTAACTTTTTTTACTATATTTACAGGAAAAATTTTCCTTATATTTTTCATGTAAATTCCAACATAATATCCTATAATTTCAGTGTTTTAGGTGTTTGTAGCCATATGGAATATACTGGTTCATACTGCGGGTAGGTGAATAATACTACTCTTTTTTGCCTGTGTTTTATTGCATACTTTGTTTCATTATCTTTAATTTAGTGTTACAAATATATTAACTAAAGCTCTGAATCTTCCATCATTTATGTGATTAAGGTATGTTATGCAATCGCGAACTTATATATAATAAGGGCTTTTTTTGAATAATTATCGTCGAATTCCTTACACTAGTAGCATAAGATATATAATTACGAAACTCACGAAAACCCTTGTTTCTTGTGCGAGTTTAACAAGGATCACAAGCAGACTTATTATTAAAGGAGAATACTTATGGATAGATTTGAAGATAATACACCAAAGAAAAGAAGAGGAGTAAATAATGATACTAGCTCTCCTGAAAAAGAAAATGACAATGATAATAACCCCACTCGGACGATATCACCAGAAATCACACAGCCTAACCCTACCAGCGCAACCCCTACCTTTCCGACTGAGATGCCAGCTCGTGACATTAAATAATTATTGTATAGGCTGTTCTATAGCTATATTGAGTGTCGAAATGCAAAGCTAGGGGTATATGGGTGTGAACCCATATACCCCTAGTATGTTTTTATAAAAGGTAATTCAGATTTCATTTTTGATTAGGGGGCTCTGAATAGTTACAAGTGAACAATATAAGTAATTAGATACATTGAACCTCTCACAACTAAAGTCACGAGCGTTCTTCTTGTGTTAACAAATCCATTAAAGTAAATATGCATATATGAATATACTCAGATATAATACATGGGGGCAGGATCCATCCTTAAATAATCATCGGTAATATCCTTCAGAGTAATACTATCTATAAATGAAAATACCCTTTCATCTATCTCCTTCCAAATCTTATCGCGTATATAACTCTCTATCCGGTTAGGATTAACAATATCATCAGCGGGTACAACTGCCAAATCCCCCTCTAACGCTCTAAGTATCATACCTACTGTGATATCTTCTGCATCAGACGAAAGCACATAACCTCCTTGGGCACCCTTGACGCTTGTGACTAATCCCGCCTTTCTCAGGGCGGAAAACACCTGCTCCAAATAACTTTTTGATATATCCTGCCTCTCGGCTATGCTGACTAATGGTACTAAATCTATTCTAGAATAAAGAGCTAGGTCAATCATTGCACGTAGGCCATATCTGCCTTTTGTAGACACCTTCATAGCGTCTTCCTCCTTTCAAAATACGGATTATTTATGTTCTTCTGCTTATCCTTCATAATCAAATATACGAATAGATTCAATTATTACTTGCTCTGCTGGAACTCCATTATCTTTATCAATTAATTCAACTCCAGCTACCGCATCTAGCACATCATATCCCTCATATATCTGACCAAATACAGTATGGCTTTCAAATAACCATGGTGTTCCACCTATTTCACCATAATTCTTTATAGCTTTTTTATCAAATGTAGTCTTTCTCATCATTTGAGTAAGAACATCTTGATCATAAGTCTTTTCAGACTGTACTATAAAGAATTGGCTGCCATTTGTGTTAGGACCTGAATTCGCCATACATAGTGCTCCCCGATATGGGTGAAGCTCCTCAGAGAACTCGTCCTCAAAATCATTACCCCATATACTTTCTCCGCCCCGGCCGCTTCCTGTAGGGTCACCACCCTGTATCATAAAATCATCTAAAATTCTATGAAAAGTAAGTCCATCATAATAACCATTCCTTGAATGAGTTATAAAGTTTTCTACTGCTTTAGGTGCCTCCTTATTAAAGAACTTCACATATATGGTACCAAATTCCTGGATATTTATTTCGGCAACAGTTTCACCCTTATTAGGCTCTTTAAACTGCTTGTCGGCTTTACTACAGCCACTTATTATAAGGGTTAAGAAGGTTAATACAATAATCATAAGCTTTATTTTCATAAATTACGCCTCCAAATTTACTTCTTCTAATGTAATATAATGTTTTTAGTATAAGCATCTACTTTATTTTTACCATAATATAAGCATGGATGTTTTGGTATTCACTATTCTCCCAAATCTCTTGGTTTAAGGACTGTACTACAATGTACAGAACTACATTATCATTCTCGGTAACAAACTCCGCTTCATCCTTTGATATTTCGCCAAAGCGTATATCTCTATCCGCAAAGCTGTCGAATATTTCGTTTAAGGAATACCTAATAAGCTCATTATCCTGCCCATCCTTAAAGGAAATGTCCCCTATTCCATTTTTATTATCTTGCTCTAAGGTGTATCCCTCACCCAATGGTGCTATCTTAAGGGGATCACCATGATTGGTTCCAAATAAATCCGCCTCCACAAAGAAATCATATTCTGTTATATCTATGGGTGTTCTCTCTGCTAAATAAAGTTGCCATGCATCCGGACTCTTATCATCCAGACTATATTGGTTAAATCCGAATGTTCTTTCAAAATTATAGGAGACACTATAGGAAGCAAGCCAGCTTATATTCTTAAGATAATCCATATTGCTTAAATATCTGACAGAGTTTATGATAATCTGCTTATCCTCTTCTTCAATATTAACATTTGGTATAATCTTATCATCCTTAAGCATATCATTTCTTTCAAGTACATTTGTTAATCGGTTCACCTGATTGCTTCTACTTATTGTAAAAGCATCTATAGGAGGAGCGATAGAAATCAATGAAAGAACTATTAGTATAGGTGCAATTATATTATTATTATGATTTGGCCTAATAGAAAATATAATCGCGCATATAGTTGCAAAAATCCCAAACAATATGACATAATATCTGCCGCTGGTTATTCCAAGCTCTCCAATTTTTAGGATTGAGGAAACTGTCTGGAATAATACAACAGGGATCAGCACCTTAGGAAATATTTCTCTAAAATATAAGGCTGACTTGCTGTGTATTGCCTTGGCTAGTAGATATACTATAATAACCGTAATTGAATATGCTACCAGTAATGGCTCCATTAGATTGTCCTTCCAGAAGTCACCGGTGATATTCATAATGATATATAACAGTAGTATAACCGTAAATATAGCAGTAATCGGAATGATTATATATGATATCAAACTCTCTAAGAATTTAGATGGCTTTATAGCCTTATTTAGTTCCAATGCGTAGTCGTCATTAATATCGATTTCACTAGTATCCCCACTATTACCTTCTTCCATCAACTCATTCTTATTCTCAATATCTTCCTGGCCCTTAGTGTCCATTCTTAACTTATCGGAAGACCTCGAGTATATAGGAATTAATGAAAGGAAATGTATAGGTGCATATATATATGCAATAAAAATACCCACATGGGAATAAGCTCTGTAGTCAACATGAGCTATAAGCATATTAATAGTTGCTAAGATCAAAGAAATTCCAAAATACAAGGCTGCTGAGTAAAAAACCACAATAAAGAATGTCTTGTAAATAACCATAAAGCATTCGCTAAGTCCAAGCTTGGATTTTATAGATGGTATCCATATAAAGATAATGAGTAGAGCAAACAACAAGACCATAGTTTTTACGGCATGCTCTGTAGAAAAATCCTTTACTAAAAACTCTACAACCAGGTAGTAAAGTATTGCACCAGATATTGCAAAGCCGACAAAAATCAATCTAATCTTCTTACCGTGACAAAAGCGCTCATATACCATCTGCAGCACCATAAATAATGCCGCACCAAATGCTAGGGCAAATAGTATCTCTCCAATATTAATTAAATCATTAGTACTTATTTGATATGAAGTAAATACTGCTGAAAACAAAAACAACAATATAGTTATAGGATAACGATTTATCGTAGAGGTAAAACCCTTAAGGGTTGTCTTAAGTTTGTCTTTATTCTTCATATGAGGACCTCCTATTGATTGAATTTATCTCTCCCATGGATAATCAACCTTCCCAAAGTTCTTATCTTAATGGGTAACAATATACTTTTTTAATTATAGTGGATAGTATATCACATCTGTTAACGACTGCCAAGAAAAAACCACCTCACATAACCTAGCATCCTTTATTTATGGCTTCCGCTTTGGTTATATGAGATGGTATATTTTTTTAGGTTTAAAGGAAAATTCTTTAGTTTTCCTCTTTCTCCATTACATTGTCTTTGCCTACTGGAAGAACAAATGCCAAGATAATTCCAGCAACCGCGGCCAGAGCCAGTCCAGATACGCTTACTGTATCAGTAATCGGTATGCTATCACAACCAATTCCTAATACAAAGATAATAGCTGCGATCATTAGGTTCCTGCTATTACCAAAGTTTAGTCTGGAGTTAACTAGGATGCGAACTCCAACGGATGAAATCATTCCGTACAATACAATACTTATTCCTCCGGTTACCGGTGAGGGAATACTGGTTACAAGACCACCGAACTTTCCTATTATACCCAATAGAATTGCAATCCATGCAGCTGCACGAATAACAGCCGGATCATAATTCTTTGTAACAGCCAGCACACCGGTGTTCTCACTATAGGTTGTATTGGCAGGTCCACCAAGTAATCCTGCCCATGCAGTTGCTACACCATCACCCATGAGTGTCCTATGTACTCCGGGATCCTCCATAAAGTTCTTGTTACAAACCGCACCGTTAGTAGTTATATCTCCCACATGCTCAATTAGGGTAACTAAAGCTATTGGAGCTATAGCAAGTATAGCATCCAGTTCAAAGGAAGGAAGTAATAGAAGTTGTGATCTAATCTTTGAATCCATAAAAGAGAATAATTCTGCATTTTTAACAGCTGAAAAGTCCACAAGTCCAAAAGGTATACATACTAAATAACCTATAACAATGGCAAATAGAATTGGCATCAAATTATACATACCCTTCGCAAATACAGATATAGATACACAAGTTGCCAATACTATAACAGTTATAAGAACTGCTTTTAAACTAAAGATACTTTCACCAGCTTCATTAGTAAGATAAAAGGCATTATTAATAGCAACACTGCTTAACCGTAAGCCTATGACAATTATAATCGGTCCTGTTACGATAGGAGGCAAAAG
>CAZODB010000068.1:6882-10992 GCA_964578425.1 uncultured Herbinix sp. | reverse complement strand
CACAAAAGCTTGAATTTTGGATTATTTTGTTATACACTGTTAAGCAATGATGTGCAGATTTCGCACTATAAATTATTTATAACTAAATATAGATAAGGGTGGCTATATGCTTGAAGTATTATTTGTATATTTTATTTCATTAATTGCAGGATTCGCATTCGGTATATTTAGACGGGTAAGTAATCCGAAGAAGACAAAAGGTATAATTATTGACCTAAAACAAAAACGCAGAAACCAATCTGGAAGAACCACTTATACCGGTGTAGTAAGCTATTCAGTCAATGGTAAGGACTACCAGATAGAAACCCCTTTTCAATCATCATCATATCGCAAAGGGAAAAAGGTTATCGTATCCTATAATGGAGACGACCCAAGTGATAGCTTTGTAAGAGCAGCTATGATAGTATATTTATTTGTTTACTTAATGATACTAATTGGAACGATTATGCTTGTAAATAAAGCTATTATATATTTTAGTTGATAATATTAGATATGAACAAGCGAAATAAAGCACACGATTCTTCTATATTAATATGCAAAATGAAAAACCGAAGTAAAAAGCTTTCTTCGAACATTAATATGCAAATGTATTACCTATAACTTTAACTAGCGCAGGGGGTAGCACTAATGAAAAGGTTTTTTTCTGTACTTCTATGTATACTATTATTTATTACCGGGGGAGCCGCTTCATTTACAGGCAGCTATATCTTATTTAATACTCCTGAGACATCCATTGATTCATCCTATTTGATGAAATATGATGAGGAGGACAGCTCATATTATCTACAAAAGGCTCCAGGGGACATCTCATTTTATATTGATAGCGATAGCGAGGACTATCCATCATTATTTACTATAACAGATTTCGAGGGCTCCCAGTTACAAAACTCTACCACAAGGAGTGGAACAAATCAATTCAAGATATTGCCTCCTAGTTCAGGCTATAGCCCGGGAAAACAGTATACTCTTACATTACATAATGATGCCATGTTTTCCGGAAGCGAATTAAGGGATGTAAAGGAGCTTGTGTTTAGCATAGAGAGGGAAGCTATCGCAACTTATACATACCATGATGAGGTAAAAGCCTTAAGTAACATAGATGTACAGATATATGATGAGGATATAATTAAGGTTGAAGATACTCCATTATATATAGGAGATATCTTTATAGATGAATCAGGAAATGAAGCCTATAGGGTTGTTGATGTATTGGAGGATGGTAGTCTTAAGGTAGAAACTCCAGCATATGATGAGATTTTCTCTGATTTGCAGTTATATGGCCAATACACTTGGGACGTGGATCAAATCGTATGGAATGACGATTTGGAAAATGAAATCATAGAAAATATCCGCAATAGTAGCTTTTTTGATTCCTTAATAAAGGTTGCCTACGCTGCTGATGATAAGCCGAAGGCCGCTGGCATATCGGTTGATTACACAAAAAACAAGGAAGATAATACTATAGAGTTAGAAATAGAAATAAACTTAGCTCCTGGTAGCAAGGGGCTATTTGGCATAAGCAAACTTAAGAATCAAGAAGTAACCATAACCCTAGAGACAGCGGTTGGCTTCACAATAGATGCAAATGTAGATGGACCTGTATGGAATCCCTCCTTTGATATATCAGCAACAGAGACAAACACATTTTCCTGGACAGTTAGTTTTGCATTCTATTCGAATGATATTATTGATGCTGATAAAGACCCTCACCAGCTTATAAAGGATCTCTCTAAAGACAAAGCTATTATGAGTGATTTGACTAAAAAGCTAGCCAATATAACCAAGGATAAAGAGTCAGGAGAAATCAAGCTGTGTAATTGGACTATGCCTTTACCTGGGATACCTCTCCTATCATTTGAAGCAGAGGTTGTCTTATTCGCTAATCTTAGTATAGCAGCAGAATTAACACTAGGGGGGCACAGCTCAACCAGTAACACAGCAGGTCTACATTTTAAGGATTATAAATTCCGTACATATTCCAATGAATATAAGACTAAATCAGACCCTACTCTCTCACTTATAGGAAGTGCTGATTTAAAAACTGGTGTAAAACTAAAGATAGGCTTTAAGGTAATCAGTAAGAAGGTGGCATATGTAGGTATCGATCCACAAGCTGGTCTGTATGCAGAGCTTTTCGTCACACATCCTATATTAAAGCCTAAAGGGATGTCAGATGCAGGCTCGGTATTTGGGACTTATGGATATTTTGAATGTGGCATATATTTCAGTGCAGAGGTAGAGGCTTGGATTAACCTAGTTTTTGATAAGCTTGAATTTGATTATAAATTAATAGAAAAGAAGTCCCCTATAACTACACTTGGAAATGATAAGGTCGCTATCCAGATATCTTCTACCCGAGATAACATTAGGGCTTTAAACCATACATTTACTGCACCAAATATAGTATTTGAGTATTATGATGTTACCAAGGGTCGTATAGCCACAGAAACCTTAGCTACAAATGATCTTAAATTCACTGTAGACAATAATGAGCTAGAAAAAAACGGCAAGGAAATCAAACTACCTATTGGAGCAGGTACGAGCTTTTATGTTACAGCCTCTTATAAGAATAAGAATGACAATAAGACCTACAGTACACTTTTTAAAGTAATCGTATCTGGTAGTGAGATCGAAGGACGTGTCTCTGAATATACCAGTGGCGTAGAGTATAATCCTATACCCAGAGCAACCGTCAGATTATACAGTGCTAGTGATACTGATAATGTCTTAGGGACTACTACAACAGACACCGAAGGGAAGTTCCTATTCAATGTCGGAGAAGGAAAATACATATTAAAAATAACCGCACCTGGTTTTAAGGAATTAACCTCAGTGCAGGAGATATCAAAAAATGAAACTAAATTCACAGAGCATATTCTTCTTGTGGACGATAGCCAGATTGGAAATGGCCTGGCAGGTGGATACATTAACAATGCTATAGATGGTCGTAATCTTCAAGGGGTTGAGATACGTCTTCGTGAGAATTGGAATAATCGAACCGGTGCATATTATATGGATTACAATATTAGCACTGATTCAAATGGCCAGTATCGGATTGAGAACATACCTGTTGGCTATTATACAATAGAAGCTGTTAAGGATGATTTTTACACGGATTATTGCAATATTATAGTTCACTCTACCGATCCTCAGCTAAATCAGAACTTTACCATCTCTCCTATTCTTCCTGAGAATCAGTTACGTATAGTTCTGCGCTGGGGTGAAAGTCCTAGCGATCTGGATTCCCACCTGATTGGGAATAAGCCTGATGGCAGCAGCTTTAACGTATTTTATTCAAATATGCGTTATAATTGGAACGATAAAGAAATAGCAAATCTTGATGTTGATGATACGACTAGCTATGGACCTGAGACAATAACTATCTTAGAGCCTATAGACGGATGGGTTTACGCTGTTCATGATTATACTAATAGAAGCTCCTCTGAGTCAGAGAGGATGAGCTATTCAGGTGCATATGTTACGGTATTCAGCGGGGGTAAACAAGCGCAGACATTTAATATACCTGTCGGTGAAGTAGGTGTATATTGGACGGTATTTGAGTATGTCGAAGGTCAAATACGCCCTGTAAATGTCGTTAACAATATAGCACCGACACCATAAGTAGAGGGAGGTATTCTTATGACATGTACAGCATGTGGCAAAGAAGTTAATGAAGAAAAATCCTTCTGTGGACATTGCGGAATGTCGATTGAAATTCCAAGTTCACAGAGAGCTGAGGATAAGACCGAGCAGTCACAGAAAAAACGCAAGCGCAAGGGTAAAGGAAAACATGTACTGATTATTACTTTAGTGTATTTTATACTAATAATCGCTCTATTCTCCTATTTCTATGTTTCATTAAGGGGTTGGGGAGCTGTTCCGCTAATTAATAAATTAAATTTCTAGCCCTTTATAAAAGCTTGATAGGAGGAAAGCCTTGATTTGTGAAAATTGTAGAAATGAAATACCTGATAATGTAAAGTTCTGTGGATATTGTGGTCAAAAATATGAAGTAGTAGAGGAAGACCCGGTAGTGAAGGACTCTGTAGGGCAAGACTCCGCAGAGCAAGCCGTGGCAGATAAAGAACCAGTAGAGCTAGAACCAATAGA
>CAZODB010000068.1:2060-6782 GCA_964578425.1 uncultured Herbinix sp. | reverse complement strand
CAAGCCCCAGCTGAGAAAGACCCATCAAAATTAAGTGCTGCGATCAATCCTAGCAAGAAAAATGTAAGAAAAAAGCGCACTGGTCTGTTCATGTTCATCCTTAGTTTTTCTCTATTTACTGGTATAATGGGTGGCATGTGTGGCGCTTATGTAGTGGCCAAACATGGGTGGGAGGTTGTTCCATTTGCAGAGAAATTAACCTTTATACCTTTTGTTAAGCTCAAAAAGGAGAAAATGGATATCTATACCGTCCCGATAGATGAACTTATGGATATCGAGGATGACAAAGAAAGTGATATAGAAAATGAATAATATAAATTACATAAGGGGGAACTAATTATGTCAAATCAAACAATTTGTCAAAATTGTAAAGCGGCGTTAGAAGAAGGTGCAGTATTCTGCCCGCTATGTGGAACAAAAAAAGAAATTATTACTCCAGCTAAGAAGGCGCATTTCTGTTCACAGTGTGGAACTGAAGCCAGCGCAGAGTTAGCATTTTGCCAAGAATGTGGTAACGCCCTAAATCAAAATGAGCAGGTGGTTGCTGCTAGTGTTAAAGAACCATCTACAGCCACAGCTAATACTGAACATGAGCTAGTCACTTCATCCGACACTGGAAAAGTAGCTCAAGCGAAAACAAGTAAAATCAATGTAATATTTAAGAAGCCTATTTACTTGCCTATTGCTGCTTTCATACTTTTATTCCTTGTTATAGCATTAGTAGTCAAGATAAAGCCATCCGGTAGCTCACACCTAATATATGCAAAGGATAGTGAATTACATTATTCCTATCTGTCAAATCAGAAAAGCTTTGAGCTGACCAATAGATTAGCTGAAGGTACAGGATATTTTGATGCTGATGATTTTATGGAACTATCTACTTATATACTTATGAGCGATGATGAGAGATACATATATTACCCAGATCGCTCTAATGGCAACGAAGCTACTTATTATTGGCGTGATCTGAAGTCTAATAATAGTAAAAGTGACACAAATATAAAAATTGATAGCGAAATCAGTTCACAACCCTTCTTATCGAAGGATGGTAGCAAGTTTTTTTATCTCAAGGGTTATGATGATAGACTCTATGTCTATGATCGCAAAACTGATGAAAAGATAAAGCTTGATGATGAGGTTAGAAGCTTCTTTGTCAGCGATTCAGGAGATTACATTATATATAATAAGTACATGAATGATGAGTACTCAATCTATGAGATGTCTATGAAGGGTACATCAAGTGAAAAAAACAAAATAGATTCCAACTCAACGATACGAGCCGCATATCCGAACGACAAAAAGATATTCTACCAAAAAGATGATACATTATACCTTATGGAATCCGGTAAGGATAAGGAGAAAATAAGCTCGGATATTGATAGTGTAATATCTATAATCGACAAAAGCGCCATCTATTATCTAAAGAAAAATGAAGTAGTAAACAATCTTTCAAATTACATAAATGATGATATGGCTGCAGAGGACAGAGATACAATAGAGCTTCCAAGTATTACTTATACAGATGAGCCCTTATATCCATCAGAATCCGACTATCAGATAGAGACCTGGGTTAGTACATACTGGGGCTATAGTAGGCATCCTGAAACTGACGAATGGGGAACTTGGGAATATACCACAGACGAGGATGCTTATAGAGTAGCCCTCGAAGAATATCAAGCCCTATACGCTAGTTGGGAAGAAAGTGTAGCAGAATACAATAGAGAATATGATGCGGCTTATCTGAAGCTTATTGCTAAGGAATATAGAGATGAAATAAGAGATTATATAAATAATGAAGAAAATGCTATATCATATAACGAATACTCATTATATTACTGGAACAAGGGCACTGAAACCCTAGTGGCTACGGATGTTTCCGACACTCTCTCATCATCTTCACTTGTAAGTGCACTAGTATATCAAAAAAACAATATCTCTTCTATAGAGACTCAGAAATTATCTGAGCTGCATTCAAATGATGAATATTATTCGATATACGACTATATATACGATCTTCAGGACAAAATTAGAGCATCAAGAAATAAATCAGATGATATATACGTGGCTATAGGGAATAAGGAAGTAACCACCATTGATTGTATAGACGCAAGGAATTGGTCCATAAGTGATGCTGGCGCCATATACTTTTTGGATAACTACAAGAGTGATAAGGGCTATGGGGATTTTATGTCTGTAGTAATAAAGAATGGTAGCATCGAAAAGCCAGTAAAAATCGATGATGATGTAATGGGCTACCAGTTTGGAAACGAGAACGACAATATATTCTATTATAAGGACATAAAAAACTATTCGGGTGATGTATATTTGAATAATAAGCTTATTGCATCTGATGTATATATCAACAGCATATATAATTACAAGGGCACCTCTAAGCTACTGTATATTATGGATTATAGCGATAGGAGCCAAAGTGGCACCTTATGCCTATTTGATAAAGAAGTAACAAAAATCGCAGACGATGTAAGTTTTTTTGTACCAATAAATGATAAGGACATAGCATATCTGGCTGATTATAGATTCAATCGTGAAAAGGGTGATCTTATGCTATATAGAGGTAAAAAGAAACCCACTCCTATTGACACTGATGTAAGTGCATTGCTATGGAACCCTAACATGGTATGGACAGAATACTGGTATTATTACTACTAAACAATATAAGCAATATTTTTAAAAGGGGAGTCATTGAGATTCCCCTTTTTAGATAATACAAAGAATAGGTAAATAGTCCTGCCTTCTATAAATCACTATAAAATGTTATAAATAAACGTTGACAAACAAAGATAATTAATGGATAATATATACATCCCCATATAATTTAGTATAGATTAGCATATGTCGAATATGCTAGACCGCAACATTGTTTTACTAAATTATATTAGCAGGAAGGTTCCTAACACACCTATACGGTATGTTATGGAACCTTCTTGTGTTTATGTGATGTTGTACCGGGTACATGTTGTACTGTTGTACTGTTGTACTGTACCGGGTACCAAAATCCGTACCCGGTACAGAGATGAAGTTGGTACCCGGTACAGAAATCGGAGATGAAATCGGTACCCGGTACAGAAATCGCCCGGTACCAGGTACAAAGTTCAGTACCCGGTACCGAGATGGGGGATGTGTACCCGGTACCGATATATTACTGCTTTACTTTGAATTCATTGATCAAGCTGTTTAGATCATTGGACATATCGTTAAGCTGGGAGATGTTCTCATTGATCTCTATCATGGTTACCGATTGCTCCTGGGCTGTGGCAGAGATTTCTTCTATGGCTGCAGAATTATCCTGAGCAGCATCGGACACATTATTAAGCATCTCTAGTATCTCATCCTTCTTGTTATTGATCATCTTATTATGCTCTACTATAACATTTATATCTTCTATCAGAGCCTGAAGGCCATCGGAAATCATGCCTATTATTTCTTCTGTATTATTAACTGACTCATTAATCTTATTAACACCCTCACGGTTCTTTGATATGAAATTCACCGTTTCAATCGACTGCTCCTGCATAGATTCAATCTTTTGGCGGATATCACCAACAGCTAGAGATGTCTCATTGGCAAGCATACGAATCTCTTCGGCAACTACCGCAAAGCCCCTACCATGCTCTCCCGCTCTAGAGGCTTCTATGCTGGCATTTAGAGCTAAGAGATTAGTCTGCTTAGCTATACTAGAAATCATAATCGTAATCTCACCGATATCATTTGACTGTTCATTCATTCTATGTACTAGATTTTCTATTACTAAAGTGTTCTCGTTATTATCCCTTGTAGCATCCTTAAGCTCATGAACCGATGTTAGGCCAAGGTCCTTAAGCTCTACATTCTTCTCCACTACAGCACCTATCTTGACACTGGCATCTGCAGTTTCCTTGATATTCTCACCTAAAAGTGTTACATTTTCCACGCTCGATACTGTATCTCTGAATTGTTCATCTGATTGCATGGCCATCTGTGATATGGCATTCGCTACCTCTGAGGTTGCAGAGGATAGAAAACCTGAGGATTCAGATAGATTTAATGAGTATTTGTTAAGATTATCGCTTGACATTATCATCATCTTGATAATCCTGTTAAGACTATCAATAAGACTATTCACAGACCCGCCAAGAAGCATCATTTCGTCCTTGGTCTTAATATGTATCTTGTCTATAGTCAAATCACCCTTCGATATTCCGCTTAAGGCTACCGATATCTTCTTAATCGGCTTTATTATCTTGCTGGTGAATACAATGGTCATAAACAATGCAATAGCCAGCACCACTATAACCCCAATAAAATTATTTAATAATATAATATTTGCCCCTCTTGCCAACTCATTATCATATATGACCGCACTTACCACCCAGTCCCAATGAGGAAAATACTTGGAATAAACCGTCTTACTGTCAGTGATAATACTTACATCCTCCTCAAGGGCATAATTAAGAGTTCCTCCGCCTGACATTGCGGTAGAAATAATCTCCTGTACTATAGATCTCTTATCATGGGATTTTAAATCATATATGTTCTCTGATAAAAATGGATGGGAAACGATATTTCCCTTAGAATCAATAATAAAGAAGTATCCCGATTCTCCTAAATCAATTGAATGATTAGCGTAAACACTATTCAATGTGGCAGAGCTTTGTGCATCATTATCATCAGTCGTTGCTCCTGATAGACCATCTGTATCCTCGGTCGTTGCACCTGATATGC
>CAZODB010000068.1:0-1960 GCA_964578425.1 uncultured Herbinix sp. | reverse complement strand
ATTATTGTTTTTTGAACCAGAATTCTTTTACCAGTGCTATAAGGACGGCTATCACACCTCCTAATAATGTACCGATTATGATATTTCTGGCATTGCTTGGACTTGTTTTTGAAGTAGGTGCTACAGGCTCAGAGGCAAGATATATATTGCTTTTGGTTATTCTGACTATCTTATTGTTAATCTCCGAGAACTCTCCGGATTCATAATATGCTTCAATCTCTGCTTGCTTGGTAACCAGCTCTTCCAAATATACATTATACTGGTTCATAGTATCCTCTGTAGTGTTGATTTCCTGCCTTATCTCTATAATGTCAAGCTCTAGCTCTGTATAATTAGGGTTAATGATATTTCCCATAATAATAAAGTCTGTAGTATTATCAGAGGATAATATCTCTTCCATAGCTTCTCTCTGATTTATAGTCATTGGTGTGCTATCTAGTAACTCTATATTCCTCTCTAAAAGCTCCTTATTACTTTCTTGCTGCACCTGTAGAGCATCCAATAAAACTGTATAGTAATTGGTAAAGTAAGTAGTCGCTCCCTCGGCCACCATCACATCTAGAAACTCTATATAATTCTTATAAAGAACTTCAGCAAGCTTCCTTGCATCCTCAGGGTTATCTGAAGCAACATTTATATTAAAGCTGTTTTGAACAGTATTCTTACTATCTGACTGCATTATGGCTATTTTGCCCCTTAAGCCTTCTATAGAAATCTCCTCAGGGCTATAGCCCATATCAGCTATAGTATTCTTTAAAATGTCATTCGAGCTAATCAGATTGATGTATTGTTCATTTGTAGATATAGGTAATGTATAATCGCCGTATTTGGTATTGTGGGTCACGGGCATATTCATAATAATATTTAGCCTGGAATGGTATACAGGCGTAAGAGCAAACACGCTAATTATAGCAGTAACTAGCGTGGCTATAAGTGTAATCACTATAATTAGTAACTTCTGTCTCCAAAGAGCCATAAATAGCTCCTGTAGACTTATCTCATCCTCTGTGTCATGATGTGCATAGTTTGAATTTGAATTCATAGCTCCCTCTGAACACCTCCTAAGCTAGTCTTATGTTTCAGGTTTAGTATACCATCTGACAAATATTATGGCAATAAATATCACCATGTACAATATACCAAAATTCTCTTATTTCTTCATCAAAAGCTCATTTTTATTGCATATGCTTTCTTTTTCATCAAAAGCTCATTATTATTGCATATGCTTTCTTCTACATCAAAAACTCAGTCTTATTGAATATACTTTCTTTTTAATCAAATGCTCAGTCTTATTGCATATGCTTTCTTCCAATAACACTCATCAATACTATCCCAACTAGTCCGCCTGCACTATCTAAAAGTACATCACTTACCTGTCCGCTTCTACCAGGAATATATAACTGATGTATCTCGTCACTAATAGCATAAAGTAGACATATAAGAAACGCTAGTAGAATAATCTTCTGTCTGGATATATTATTATGATTCAGAGCATAAGTCACCAAAAAACCCAAGACCAAATAAATACCAAAGTGGGCACATTTTCTAATAATATGACTAAGGCTCTCTTGATTGATATTAATATTCGGAGCCGTACCTTCTATTATATCTGTAATCCTTCTAGTTATACCTGAGCTTAATTCACTGGACTCTGTAGCCGGTTGGTGAGAAAAAAAGAATATCAGGGCCATCCAGAGTATAACTAAAATCCATGGAAATGCTTTTCTCTTCATATTGTAATATACTCCACTTATCTATACTTTGTTTCTCTTGAACCTCTCATGACTAAAGACACGAGTGTTCTTCATGTGTTCATATATTTAGGATAAATATACGAAATACAAAGCTGCATATGTGTATTCGCCTTATCGGTTATCTATTCCATATGCAGCTTGTATGTAACTAATATATGGTTAGGGTGTCAAAAGTAAAAAACCACACCCAATAATGCCTGTACTAC
>CAZODB010000067.1:9472-11060 GCA_964578425.1 uncultured Herbinix sp. | reverse complement strand
CATGTCACTAGAATATATAAGGGAGAAGCTATGGATAGTAATTTAAAACTGCAAATAGACTTTGATGAGATAGTCTTCAATAAAAACGATATTATGATAGTATGCTTTGGGTTATCTAATATATTATACTTTATAACCATGCTATTTGGTTGTATGATGCCTATAAAGATATCAGTTCTTATAGCATCCTTTCAAGCAACATTTATTGCTTTAATAGAGCTTTCCTTAATTGCATATACCAAATATGATGACAAATGGTACAGTGTCGCTAAAATGCTAAGCTTTTATCCTACCAAAAGGGTTAATGTTCGAATAAGCAGATATAGAATATTGCTTCGATATATGGTAATTGAATTGGCGATAACAGCCATCCCTATGATCGCCTTCTTTTATTTTTTTGATTTAGTAAAGTTTATAACTATAGTGGCCACAGTTGCAGCTACTATGAGTATTATAGGTATAATCGGTATAGAGCTATCTATACGAACAAATAAGTAAAGTATGACGGGAACTGCGCAATTTACTCACTATGGTAGCCGCATTTCGGACATTTCGGATAGTCAATATCATGCCTATGTCCACAGGAGGGGCAGTCTACCTGTTCAATGCTAATCTCCTCATATGTCACTAGGGCACGTTTTTTTGCCCTGGTTTTTCTATAGGATATAATACATGCAACAATAAGATATGTAGTTGTTATAAATCCTAGGGTTAAAAATAGAGATAGGGGTATCCGAAACCCTGATGCATTGGCGTAGAAGCTAGTATAACTTGTGTAAAATATCGTTAATAAGGCTATGGGTAATGTCAAAATAAAATGCGTGGCTTTAATTGCTCCGATTCGATAGAATAACCTCTCGATTATATTTTTGCGAATATATTCAAACAAGAAAGCAAGAGCTATAACTATTAATAGATCTATATTAAAATATATAAGTCTCAACTTCTCAGTAAATGTATAATCAATATTGTCAGCAATGGTCAAAGTGCGTACAAACAGTAAAAACAAGAAGAGCCAGGCCACCGTCACAAAACTCGTAATCCAATACAGAGGGCTTTTTTTCACCTTGAACTTTGCTTTAATGATATTAAGGGCATAACCCTTAACATCATGGTCAGTTATGGTTTCTATCGGTCTTCCAGCCTCCTGGGCCATAAGAAAGTCATTGAGAATCTGCTTCAGGGAACTCTGAACATCATAGCTTTGCTCAGTGTATACTTGGACATAGTAGCCTTCTATTGACAGAAAGGCTTCTCTAAACTCTCTATGTAGATTATCTTTACCCTCTTTATATTCTAAGCTTTTTAAATAATTCATATTAATCCCTCGCATAATATATTTACTTGTTAGTTTTTGCTTTTACTTTTTGTTGTTACTTAATACATATAACAAAAGTTTATACACTAGTTCTCATCCTAACACTAGAAAATTATGGTGTCAATTACCATATGCATAAAAATAAGCATTTATATATATGTATCAACATATTTATCTAATAGTAGAGCTTATAAGGTGAGAAAAGCCTATCGTAAACCCAGGTGATAATAATTAAACCAAAAGGATAGTATAGGGAATGTATGATAACTC
>CAZODB010000067.1:4101-9372 GCA_964578425.1 uncultured Herbinix sp. | reverse complement strand
TCCACCGGCACCCATGAGCTTATTAGGCATCTGCTTCCCAGACAGGAGAGTGTTAACAATTCAGATTTTGTCTCAGCGACTGATAAGACTGCTAAAAAGAGTAATAAAGACAAAGCAATCACTAGTTGATTCCCTCTGCTAAATAAAAAACCCTCATATTTATGTGACCTCAATAATATCTAACTTGTTGGGGTCACATAAATATGAGGGGATATTATTTCTTAGTAGTGATGATAATTTACCCGTACAGCTTTTCCCATTCATCCTTTGTCATAGAATAGCACATCAGGTCGTAGGTATTGCCATTATATATCTTAGTACAATGTCTAAGGGTTCCTTCATATTTAAAGCCACATTTCTCAATTACCCGCCTTGACTTTTGATTGTAAGCGTAGTGCTGTACTGTGACTAATTCAAGATCCAGCTCAGTAAAGGCATAGGCGAGAACTGCTCTAGAGGCCTCTGTAATAATTCCTTTACCCCAATAATCCTCTGATAATACATATCCCAGCATCTTAACATTATCTGCTGTTCTAAGCTGGTCCTTATGCAAGCCCACCGAACCTATAACCTTGTTATTAGTTTTCCAGACAATTGCCAGAACTTCATCCTCATCGACAAAGTTTTTAAGTATTGCTTTCGATTCGTCCATATCTTCATGGGGCTTCCAACCAGCATGGGGACCTATATTTGGATTATTTGCATATTCATATAAATCCTCGCAATCTCTATACTGAAATGGTCTTAAAATAAGCCTGTCGGTTTCCAATGTCTTCATCTCTTCCTCGTTCCTGTACATGTTATATGAGTATGGTTAAATGTTGACCTTATATAATTAATCTGCTAAAAAGCTATTGTCCGATGATAGATCTTTAACCATAGCAACAGTAGGTGAAATAAACACTGCGACCTCACCTTCCTCCTCGAGCTGTGAATCCTTAAACAGATTATTAGCAATGTCTGCACTTATTTCGCTTCCTGTAATAAGGCATACAATTTCCTTCTCAGGCTGTAATTCAAAATTTATAATAGGCAAGACAACAGTCTGATGAGCTCCGCTACCTCTTCCGTGAAGTATGGTAGCTCCGGTGGCTCCTGCTTGTCTGGCAAGATCCACTACGTTTTCGGCAAAGCCTCTATTTACAATAACAAAAAGACAGTCGTGATTCAAATCGTCCATATTTACCAGTGAGGCGCTTATGGCGCTCTTGTCCTTGTTGGTCGACTTATGCTCGACAACCTTTTTGCGCTGGAATATAGTTCCTAGGATCATTATTGAAAGTACAGGTGCCATAGCTACCATGGCGATAACTCCAAAACCGTCCACAAGAACATTGGCTGTCTCTATACTTGTAGCAGCTCCCTGAGCAAATGCAAGCACGAAGGTAGCCGTCATAGGACCAGAGGCAACACCACCTGCATCATAGGCGATGCCTACGAATACTGGATTAGATTTAAATGAAAGCAGGATTGCAATTGCAAAGCCCGGTAGGAGGAAATACCATAGCTTAACCTCAGGAACTACTATCCTTACCATGGAAAGGGCTATCGCGGTACCAACTCCAATGGAAAGTGTCATACGAATCAGGCTAATAGGAATATGACCGCCTGTGACTGCCTCGATTTGCTCACCAAGTACATGGACGGCTGGCTCCACAAGAACAACAATAAGACCTATCACGAAGCCTACTCCGATAAGAAGGCCCTTGTTCACCTTGGCTATTTCCATACCTAATATTCTACCCATATCCATAAATCCTGAATTTACAGCGGTTAGGAAAATAACAAGGCCTAATAAGGTGAAGGCAAGCCCCTTAATGATGCCGCTCATTTCGCTCCTTTTTATTTTGAATTTGGCAAAGTTAAATATAAAGAAAAGAATTGTTATCGGGATAAGGGCCACAAGGGATTCAATAAATAGGTGAGGAATAGCGTCAATGATAGGCCCTAATACACCTTCTTGAAATATATACTCGCTGGCATCTCCCTGTATATTCTTTTGCCCTGATATTATTGAGATTAGCATGACCGCCAATATAGGACCAGCGCTCATAATACCTACAAGCCCAAAAGAGTTTTCCTCTGATTTTTTACCGCCCTTTACATTGGAAAGGCCCAGAGATAGGGCGAGGACAAAGGGTGTGGTCAGGGCTCCTGTAGTTGCACCGGAGGCATCGAAGGCTATTGCCAAAAATTCTTCGGATACAAGTATAGCAAGAACAAGGATAATACCATATGTGATTGCCATAAATTTATTTAGGGGTTTGTCTTTAAGAAGTCTAAAGATTCCCAATGAAATCATAACGCCCACTCCCATCGAGACCATATATACTATTATAGATGAACCCAAAGATCCCCCGGATGCTCCCTCGACCTGGCCGCCAAGAATAAGTAAATCAGGCTCCGCAACAGTAATCAAGAAACCTAAAAGGAAGCTTAACATGGCTATTTTTAAAGGAGATTTTGAAGTGGCCACTTCCTTTGACATGTGCTCGCCGATGGGGTTCATGGCCAAATCAACACCCCACAGGAATATAGTCAATCCTATAAGTAGTAATACGCTTCCTACAATAAAGCTGAGAATAACATCAGTCTCTACATCGACTATAGTAAAACAGATAATAAGCACTAATGCTATTACCGGTACTAATGTTTTAGTAACCTCTTTTGTTTTATCAAATAAAAGACTCATGATGTCCCCCCTTTACGTTCCTCGGTTCTATTTTCATAGAGACCACTCGTATTGCTGATAGGAAGAGTAAAGATAATACCATTTCCAGGTTTATCAAGCTCTAAATCAGAAAATATTCTTTCTCTTATACTGCGGGCCTTATTCTTCCTAGTAATAACTATGACAGTATCCTTTTGGGGTTCGATTGCTAATGGATAGTAAGAATCAGCCGGTACACCTGCACCATGTCCGCGAATCACAGTTCCTCCATGGGCCCCCGCGGCTCGCGCGGCCTTAATGCAATCCTTGCTTCGTCCCTTATCAACAATAGTAAATATACAACAGTTGGGAAACCTGTCATCATCTATAGAGATATTGTGCTCTTGATCAGAGTTTTCGGCTGTCCAGCGCTTAAAGGGGATAGAAAAAGCAATTCCTTTGTTTCTTTTGGAAAGATTGAAGCTATCACTTAGTATTTCATGGAGATTAGCATCCAGCTCACCCGATGCGGGTATCATAAGGATCTCTTTACGGGTCTCGGTCATGCCCATAATATCCAATAGCTTTGACTGTACAGTTCCCTCGCCAAGCAAAATAGTGCCACCAGTTGCACCACATTCTTTAGCTTTGCGTAACACGGCATTTGCCTTGCCACGGTTTACAATAGTAAAAAATAGTGTTTCTATATTTATCACTCCTATTCATGCTTTCTTCAAAAGAAAAAATTTATTTTAATCATTTTTATCGATATTGGAATTTTCAACAATCTCCATAATATCGCCTATGTCACAGTGCAATGCAGTACAAATCTTGACTAAGACATCAGTTGTAACATTCTCGTTTTTTCCAAGCTTGGCCACTGAAGCATGGCTTACCCTAGCTATATCACAAAGGTCTTTTTTCTTCATATCGCAATCAATCAGGAGCTTCCAAAGCTTCTTATAGCTCACAGACATGATAATCACCTCACTCGAATGTTAATTTTATGTTTCCGATATTATGCTTCCAATTAAACAAGTATATCATAATAATTCAGCGTTCACAACATTTTATTCAGTGATGGAGGGATTATTTATGAGGCTATATCAAAAAACTGAATTTAAAAGAGAAGGAATTAAAAAGTAGTGTAATCGCCCCTTGTTCAATAGTGTTTTTGCTTTTTTGGATATATATGGTGTGAATATCTCTAGTTTGGGGTTTCTTCATTATGTATAGAGTCTAACTTGTAGAGAATACACGTTCGTCTGTATGCTTGATGTGTGGGCGTCGTCTGTGGTATAATTTAATCAGCAAATTCGTATTGGGAAGAGATTTTGACATTTAGACTATGAACTATATGTTTGAAACGAGATGCTATTTATCAAGAGGAGAACATTCGTGACTTTAGTCATGAGAGGTTCAACAAGAGAACAATTGAACAAGGGAGTGGGAGGTGCCTTATGAAATTCATACATATCGCTGATGTCCATCTGGGTGCGATACCAGATTCGTCTATGCCCTGGGCTAAGGAACGGCAGAATGAGATATGGGAAGGCTTTAAGAATATCATAGCTATATGTAATGAAGAAAGAGTAGACCTGCTTCTGATAGCAGGTGATTTATTTCATAAGCAGCCCTTAGTCCGTGAGCTAAAGGAAGTGAATTATCATTTTTCTACCTTGGAGACTGCCAGGGTGGTTATTATGGCTGGAAACCATGATTATATAGGGACAAGATCCAATTATCTTGGTTACAAATGGGACCAAAAAGTTCATATGTTTCTCAAGGATAGCTTTGAAGCAATAGATTTTCCCCATATCAATACTAGTGTATATGGTTTTAGTTACTTGAAGAGGGATATAGACGAGCCAAGGTATGATAATGTAGACATTTCAAGTATTGACCACTTTAATCTGGATACTCAGAAGATATCAATATATTCAAAAGCCGAGAATGAAAGTGTACCAGGAGAGCCCAGGAGAATAAATATACTTCTTGCCCATGGCGGTGATGAGAAGAACATACCTATAAACAGAAGGAGGCTCCTTGATAATGGATTTGATTATGTTGCTCTTGGGCATATCCATAAGCCTGAGATTATCAGCAATAGGATGGCATATTCTGGTTCATTAGAGCCTCTCGATAGGAATGAGACAGGACAGAGGGGCTATATAATCGGAGAGATTAGTGAGGATGGAGATAAGAATAATACAGATATTAGATTTGTTACTAATATTAGATTTGTCAGTAGCTCTCACAGAGAATATAAAAGATTAATAATCAACATAGATCAGAACACGACCAAGGGTGCACTTGCTGATATTATTAAGGAGGAAGTTCGCAATCAAGGGACAGAGCACATATATCAAATATATATCAGGGGATTTCGAGATGAGGATATTCATTTTGATAAGGAGGTTATATATCCCCTGGGGAATATTATTGATGTTATAGATGAGTCCCATCCGGATTATGATTTCGATGCCCTATACAGAGAGAACTCGGACAATATGATTGGGATGTTCATAGAGCGAATCAGAGAATCTAAGAAACAGGATGAGATAAATGAAAAGGCACTGTATTACGGTATAGAAGCATTACTGGGTGCCAGAGAGTAGTTG
>CAZODB010000067.1:0-4001 GCA_964578425.1 uncultured Herbinix sp. | reverse complement strand
TACGGTATATGGCGCCGAAAGGGGGACATTCATATGCTTATAACCAGGCTAAAGGTGAATTATTTTGGTAAATTCACTGACAAGGAGATCGAGCTAAAGCCAGGTTTTAACTTAATATATGGTGAAAATGAAGCTGGAAAGTCTACGCTGCATACCTTTATTAGGGGCATGCTATTTGGAATAGAGAGGCTTAGGGGTAGAGGTGTCGCCACGAGGGATGACATATATACACGTTATCTCCCTTGGGATTATCCAGGGGCATATGGCGGACAGATGGATATTAGGCTTGGGGATAAAGCTTATCGCCTACAAAGAAGCTTTCATGCCAATGATAAAGCATTTACCATTATTGATCTTATGACGGGCAGGGAGCTTAAGCTTGAGGAGGGCCATATCAGCCAGTTGATACCAGGACTTACCGAGTCTACCTTTCGCAATACCATCAGTATCGAGCAGCTTAGGGCTGAGACGGATAAGGAGCTTGCCTCCCATGTAAGAAATTATATAACAAATCTATCTATTGCAAAAAGCAGAGAGATAAATGTAGAAAAAGCTCTAGGATCATTAAGGGAGCAAAAAAAAGCCTTGGAATCCGTCCCATATGTAGACCAGCTTAGATCTTTAGCGGAGGAGATAAGCGACGGAGAGGCTAGGGAGAAGAAGATTGATGCGCTTGCCGAAAGTCTAAAGGAGCTAAGAAGCAAGGAAATCAAGCTAAAAGAACAGGTGGAGAAGTATAAAAGCTCTAAGAATCTAAAGGAAGAGGAATTAGCCAACCAACTACCCGCAATACTTGAGAACTATAGAACCTATAGGGAACTTTCAAGGCAATACTCCCAGTTGAATTCTCAGGATAGAGAACTAACAGAGAAGTTTAAGCAATACAATGAAAACATTAAGGACCTTGATAATAGGCAGGAGAGGAGTAAAAAAAGCTTAAAAAGCAAGAGCCTTATATATATTTTACTATGCCTTGCGGCAGGCTTGGTGAGCCTTATTGTTAGCAAGTCTGTGCTTGTAATTGGGCTTATCATATCGCCTGTATTATTAATAGGTCTGGCATTACTGTTTCTTTATAATAAGAGGAATCAAGCTATAGGGAAGGAAGAATATATAAAGGTAGAGATGTCACTGGAGCACTGTAAGGGGCAATTAGATGAGCTGACCGATAGAAGGAAGAGATTAGAGGATGACATTGATGAGCTTCATGATAGAATTATGTTATATATGCACGAGTTTATATCTGAGGATGAATTAACTCCCGAAGCGATTGAAAGGCTTAAGACTGCCATAAGCAGCAAGAGGGTGGAGGCAGCTGACAGGCAGGGTGAACAGAGCGAACAGCTGGAGGAGTACCGTTTACAAATCAGTAAGATAGGTTGGGAGCTATCCGACCTAGAGGAGAATGAGGCAGAGCTTATAAAGAATAAAGAGCATTATGAATATATTCTGCATAAGCAGAAGGAGAATAAGCAGGAGCTAGATGCTGTTAATCTTGCAATAGATACCATGCAGGAGCTTTCTGCTACCATTCATGATGGATTTGGATTACAGCTTAATGAAGCCGTTTCCAATATAATAGATAGGGTAACTAATCATAAATATCAGGAGCTAAAGATTGATGAAAAGCTAAACATCAAGCTTGGATGGAAGGATAAATATATCATACTGGACAGATTGAGTGCTGGAACTATAGACCAGGTGTATTTTGCACTTCGTCTTGCTGTCAGTGATTTGCTTTTGGGAAATGAGAAAATGCCCTTTATATTGGATGATAGCTTTGCCCTATATGATGATAGTCGTGTTAAAGCCGTATTGGCAAGGATTGCTGATAGAGGTCAGGTTATATTATTCAGCTGTCAGACGAGGGAGAAGCGGCTTCTTGAGGAGATGGGGCTGCCATATAATTATATCGAACTGTGAGCTAAACTGTGAGCTATTATTAGTAACCATAGATTATTACAGGTACTAGAGCTAATTACATATATAAAGACAACTATTAGTGTATTATGATGTAAATTATATGTGTCTTAAGTAATGAAGGATTAAGCATTTGATTAGCAAGGGGGCACCCATGGACAAAAGAAAAAGGGATAACGTCACGAAGGAGAAAAAGAAAATCGGTAAAGTGATTAAGCTTATACTTAAGCTTTTTGTCCTTGTGTTTTTGCTGACTCTGGTGGTTGGAATGATTTACTTTTATAATAGCTATGGAAAGACGATTATAAGGCTACAGAAGGAATCCAAAAACATGGTTCGTTCATCTTCCGAGGATACATTTCGCTCCTCACAAACCAGCCTGGTATACGACAATGACGGAGAGCTGATATCCACATTAAGGGGGGTCAAGGATGTCTATTATATTGAGTATAAGGATATTCCAGCCACGGTATTAAATGCAATTATAGTAACCGAGGATAAGAAATTCTTCAGCCATGAGGGAGTGGATTACCTAGCAAATGTCAGGGCTGCCATAGCCTTACTTAAGAATAAGGGGGAGATTACCCAGGGGGCTAGCACTATTACACAGCAGCTTGCCAGAAATGTATTTCTTACCCATGAGGTAACCTATGAGAGAAAAATAAAGGAGATATTTATTGCTCAGGAGCTGGAGAAGATTTATTCCAAAGACAAGATAATGGAGTTCTATATTAACAATATATATTATGCAAATGGTCACTATGGCATACTGGCAGCGGCCAATGGTTACTTTGGCAAGGGAATTAATCAGCTTAGCCTATCTCAGGTTACATTTTTGTGCTCCATACCCAATAATCCTAATATGTATGATCCATTAACATCCATGGAGCACACATTAGAAAGAAGAGATAGAATTCTCAAGCAGATGTATACTGATGGGAAAATCAATTTGATAGATTATAGAAGCGCTCTTAATGAGACCATCACATTACTTCCGAAGGTGTCTGTGAAAAATGATTATGTAGAGACCTTTGTCTACCATAGTGCCATAAAGGCACTTATGCAGCAGGAGGATTTTGTGTTTCGTAATCAATTCACCTCCGAAGAGGATAGAGATATATACAATGAAGCATATGAGGATTTATATTATAAGTATCAAAGTCTCTTGTTTTCTGGTGGCTACAGAATATATACTTCAATTGATTTGGATAAGCAAGAGAGACTTCAGGCCTCGGTAGATGAGGTGTTAGAAGAGTTTACGGATACAAGCGACCAAGGAATATTCAAGCTGCAAGGAGCAGCCGTAAGTATTGACAATGATAGCGGGAGAGTAGTCGCAATTATAGGCGGGCGAAGTCAGGAGCATACAGGCTATACCCTTAATCGGGGATATCAAAGCTATAGACAGCCCGGGAGTTCCATAAAGCCACTTATAGTCTACACCCCCTCCTTTGAGCGCGGATACACACCGGATAGCATAGTGGTAGATGAGAAGATACCCGATGGACCGAAGAACTCGGGAGGAAATTATGTCGGAGAGATGAAGCTTCAAAGGGCAATCGAGCTATCGAAGAACACAATCGCCTGGAAGCTTTATGAAGAGCTTACACCACAGGTTGGGATCCCATATCTTCTTAAGATGAACTTTGCCAGGATAGTAGAGGATGATTATTATCCTGCGGCATCACTTGGAGGCTTTACCATAGGTGTAAGCCCCTTAGAGATGGCAGCAGCCTTTTCGACCTTAGAAAATGACGGTTTTTACAGAGAGCCAACCTGCATAGTAAAAATAATAGACTCCAAAGGGAATGAATTAGTCAGTGATTATATATCCAAGAAGCAGATTTATAAGACAAATGCTACTAGGATGGTGACAGAGGCTTTGACAGGGGTGTTAAAAAACGGAACAGCTAAGGGATTGGGCCTATCGAATACCATAAGTGCCGGTAAGACTGGAACCACTGACGAGAGACGGGACGGATGGTTCGTAGGATACACACCCTACTTCACCACCAGCGTATGGGTTGGTTATGATATGCCAAAGACCCTAGATGACCTAAAGGGATCATCTTATCCCGCTA
>CAZODB010000066.1:9818-11107 GCA_964578425.1 uncultured Herbinix sp. | reverse complement strand
GCCAATTCTTCAGTTCCTATATCAGTTAATACACCAGCAACCTTCCTGTTCTTCGTAGAATAGCGCTGAGATAAGTAACGCATGGAGGCAGCAAGCTCGCCATCAGGTCCACCAAATTGACTCATTATAACCTGCGCCAGTCTAGGATTACGGCACTTAATATTAACAGGATACTGTAATCTTCTTTCATAACTCCACATACACTAGCACCTTCCTTCCCATGGCCAAGGCTCATCTACCCAAGTCCACTTGTTTTTGACATTTACATCATAGCTGTATATCGGTCCATAACACTTGGTGTATTCATCCAAAGCTTCTTTTCTAACTCTACTAACCTTTTCCCAATAATCCAGTGCTTCCTGGTCTTTTGGATGGGTATCAAGATAAATTCTCAAATCATCCATAACGAAGCTGGTTGCTGTAATACATGCAAATAACTTATCCTTACTGTTCATACTCATCCTACTAACAACCCCTTCCATACCAATCAAATTGTAATTCCTTAAATAGAGTTCCGTTCGATAGGGCAGCAAACTCATTCTCATAAAGATCCCTGAAGCATTGCCACGGAACATAGCACATACCTATCGGAAAACGTTCCGGCTTAAAGTCATCCTCGCAATAGCTTCTGTCTTTATCACACCCACAGTCTTTTTCTACGATATCATCACATACCGGTTGTGTTGGCCTATATGGTGCAGCATATCTGCCACGCCCAGTATTGCCACGATACATCCGTCTATCCATCTAAAATACTCCTTTCAATATTTGTCAGCAGCTTAATAAACTCTTTTGTTCAATATATATTATGAAGGAGGGACAATTCTGTGCCTGTATATGAGTTTAAATGAAATTATTCGAAGAATTAATACAATGCAAATTATTGACATCATAGCTGATATCATATAATATTTAAGTAGTTATATTAAGACAGATTATAGGGTGAGGAGAAAGTGCAGAGATATGTATCATTTTATTATTAATCCAAAATCAAGCTCCGGCAAGGGTATCCGTCACTGGTGGGCTGTAAAAGATGAGCTGGACCGCCAAGATATAACCTACACTGCAGATTTTACTAAGCGAGTGGGTCACGCTATAGAGCTTGCGAAGAATATCTGTCTGGAACATGATGGCACAAAGAATATTGTTGTCCTAGGCGGTGATGGAACGCTAAACGAAGTTATTAACGGCATCGACAATTATAATGAAGTCATACTAGGATATATTCCCTCAGGCTCCAGTAATGATTTGGCAAGAAGCTTAAAGATACCGAAGAACCCTCTTAAGTC
>CAZODB010000066.1:3476-9718 GCA_964578425.1 uncultured Herbinix sp. | reverse complement strand
CCTACGGACGGAAAGCTTAGTATTTGCCTAGTTCATGGCCTTCCCAGAGCTATGCTCATGCTACTTTTTCCTACTATTTTATTTGGTAAGCATATTCACTTTAGAGGGGTTGAGACTTTTCATTGTTCCAGCATAGATATTCAACTGGAAAACAAAACAGCTGTTCATACAGATGGCGAGGTACCCGCCCTCAGTTCACATATAAAGATCCGGTGTCTTCCACGAAAAATTCGAATGATATTATAATGAAAGTAGGTGTACATATGCGTAGGCGTTCTCACATGGAAATATCTTCAATGATTGTCTTCTTAAGTATTATTAGTATCTTGGTACAATTTACAGCATATTATTTTATTGCATCACCATATTTGGTCCTTGGAATAAGCAGCATAATAGTTATCATATGTACTCATGTTCTTCTGGAGCAATCATTGACCTATGAGTCCTGCACTGTATACTCTATACTATTATTATTTATTTCAATTATTATTACATTGTTGACTTATCTGGGAACAGAAGCAAAGTTGCTTCCCTTTACCAATACCCTATTTGGCATAATTGCGATTAATTGGTTGATTCCAGTGATACATTGCTTTATTAGAAATATGTTTGACTACGGAGGCAGAATCGAGAAATTCGACCACTTTTATAGAAACATCAGCATCATATTCATATTGTTTTATATTGGAATACTCTTATATCTATCCTTTGCAGAAAGTTCAATCCCGTCTTTGTCTTACATAAGATCCAATCGGCAGAATTTCACTCCATTTTGGTGGGTTGCAACGCAGATTGAGGATTATATAAATGAACTGATCCCCTTTAGTGATATACTTACATATTTACTAAGCAGGATACTAGTATATATTCCATATGGTTTTTACGGTGTCTTAATATTGCGTAAAAATTCTAAATTAATTAGACTTTTATTCATGTTCTTGCTTCCATCCTTGATAGAATTAATTCAATACTTCATCATCCCCAGTAGATGTGATATTGATGATGTGATTTATGCTCTTATAGGTGGAGCAATCGGAGCACTATGGTTTCATATTTCCAACAGTATCTATCGGGCTGTGTCAGGTAAGGATTTCTTGTCTAAGGATTCTGATTATAGATATTTCAATAATACGCTGCACTTTTGAAGCCAAACTTATTTCTCTTTCCAGAAATCTGTAAGCATTGTGGTCATCGAGTTCATATTTACTGGTTCAAAGGGAAACCACTCCTTCGGAAAGAGCTCATAATACTGAGACTGAAGAAATCTCTCATCCAATAATAAAATTGCCCCACGGTCCTCATTAGTTCGGATAACTCTTCCGGCTGATTGCAGGACCTTGTTCATGCCTTGATATAGGTAGGCATAGTCAAAGCCTTTATTATTCCTTGCATCAAAGTATCCTCGGAATAATTCCCTTTCATTACATACCATGGGAAGACCCGTACCTACCACTATGGCACCTATCAATCTACTATTTTTTAAATCAATTCCCTCACTAAATATTCCTCCCATTACACAAAAGGCAACTCTTGTAGCCTTAGGCTCCTCCACAAATTCTTCAAGAAATAATTCTCTTTCCTCCTCGGTCATACTATTTCCTTGCATAACCAAGCCATCGATTACACCCTCAGCTATATCATAAATAGATTGCATCATTTGATAAGATGGAAAAAATACAAGGTAATTTCCTCTTCTTATTCTAGTGAATTCCCTTATATAACCAAGTATCTTATTATACTCTTTTTCATTCCTACGGCTATATTTTGTGCTGACATCAGATCCTACCATTATAAGCCGATTCTCTTTACTAAATGATGAGGGAGCATATACGGCGTAATCCTCTTTCTTACCTCCAAGCTGTTCCATATAGTATCGTATGGGTAGTAGTGTGGCAGAAAATAGTACAGCACTTCTGCCCTTCTCATAGTATTTTATCAAATTTCTAGAAGGGTCCATGCATTGCAGCTTTATTCTAAATCTTTCACTTTCATCATAATCCGTACAAATTGTATAATTATCATCCAGTGTTTCGTATATATTTAGGAAGTGTCGAATGTCTAAATAAAGCTTAACTAGCTCTTCTCTACCCTCATTACCTCTATACTCCTGTAAATATGTTTCATACTCTGTCATTAATCCCATTAAGTGCATGATAAATCCATCTATTTCAGAAACAATTTCAAATTCATCACATTCTCTTTTAAGCTTTAGTAAATCCTTATTACATTGATCAATCAGTCTCACAAGCTTAGGGTCTGTATCTTTAATGAAACGCTTTACTATAAGGAAATCATCCTTGAGAAGAATCGCACTATACATTTCCCTTGCCCTATCTACGAGATTATGTGCCTCATCAATTAAAAACACGTAATCTTCCTGCTTATCGCTCATAAAAAATCTTCGAAGATATACATTAGGGTCAAAGACATAATTATAATCACATATAACAGCATCTGACCATGTAGTTACATCCAATGACATTTCAAAGGGACATACCTTGTGCTTGTCGGCATAATCTAATATCAAATCCCTGGATATCTTATTCTCACATAAAAGCAAATCATATACTGCATCATTTACTCTATTATAATGACCTTTTGCTCTAGGGCAGGAAATCGGATTACAGTCCGGTTTTTCTAGGACACACACCTTATCCTTTGCTGTTATAGTAGCTATCTTCAGAGAAATCCCATGTTCAGAAAGTAAATTAAATGTATCCTCCGCTACAGTCCTAGTAATAGTCTTAGCTGTAAGATAAAATATCTTATTTACAAGACCCTTACCCATAGCTTTGACCGTTGGAAATACTGTTGATATGGTTTTTCCTACTCCTGTGGGGGCTTCTATAAATAACTTTTTCTTCCTGAGAATCGTCTTATAGACCCCAGTAACCAGTTCCTTTTGTCCTTCTCTATAAGAAAATGGAAAGTCCACTTTATTAATTTCATCATCTCTCTTTGTAATCCATTTCATCTTCCAGACAGCCCATTTTGCATATTCATTTATCAGATTTTCAAACCAAGCACTAAGCTCCTGTATAGTAAAGACTTCCTCAAAATATTTCACACTCTCCGTCTCAAGATTGCAATAGGTCAATCGTATTCCAATTCTTAAATGCTCGTATTTAAAAGCATAAATATATGCATAACACATCGCTTGAGCCCGATGAACCGATACAGGCTCAGCCAGATGCGATATGTCCATATAGACACCCTTTATCTCATCAATTATTATCTCAGGCTTCTTACTTTCATCTTCCTCAAATATTAAGGTCGAAAAATCATCATCCACTATATGCTTGTTCATAAGTATACCATCTGCTCTACCATCCACAGTCAGATCAAAAGATACACCATCAAAAGTAATAGGAAGTGTTATGCTAAGGGGAACCTCTGCTGTATAGTTAGCCCCCATCTGTTTTTGGAGCTTCCTATGTATACGACTCCCGGCATGCATGGCCTCTAGTTCGTTTCTGCCACTATGGGTATTATCAAGATTTCCTGATCGCATAATAAATTCCACAAGGTTTCGTACAGATATTTTTATTTCCTTTGTAATTTCAGTCACTTATGTATACCTCCAAGCTAATCTGTAAATACTCTCTTACAACAAAAGACATCCTAGAATGTCTTTATAGTATATCATAAATCAGCCAAACAAACTCCATAGTCTTTATCATGTAATAGCCACCAAAATATACCTCTCCATAATATATATGATAAAAAAATTAGCAAAACCACATTTATATAATAGCTTAAATTAAATAGCTAATATTTTTTTGATAAATATATGTTTGCACTTGCATTTTTTTCCTCAATCTGATACATTCTATGTATATTCCTCTACTGTGTTTTGAAGAGGTAAATATTTAAAAAGTGAGGTAGTATTATGAGCGAACACAACCATAGCGACAGTTGCGGATGCGGACATGAACATATGCATGATTCTATAACATTATCATTAGATGATGGTACCGATTTGCAATGCATCGTATTAGACATCTTTACGGTAGATGATAAAGATTACATCGCCCTTCAGCCAATGGAAGGTGAAGAAGATGATAATGTATTTCTGTATCGCTTTATCCAGGAGGAAGAAGAGGATGAACCTCAGCTTCTGAGTATAGAAGATGATGAAGAATTCGAGGCTGTAGCTGATGCATTTGAAGAAATACTTGATGCACAGGAGTACGATGAGTTGTTCGATGAAGACTTCGAAGAGTTTGACATTGATGAGTTTGAGGAATGATTAAGTAATTGGATATTTGGGTGCTGTATCTTGATTCTTACAGCACCCTTTTTGTTTTCATCGATAAGCAGACTGGTGGCTCAATACTCTACGGATTATTACTCACAGAAAGCTCAGCTATAAACCGTGATGGTAGCATTTCTTTATCATAGCGCTGTTTTGTACTGAAGATATATAATAGCTCCTTGGCTCTGGTCATAGCCACATAAAACAATCGCCTTTCTTCTTCGATACTCTCAGGTAAGACAGCTTTCTTATGAGGAGTGATACCCTCATTGACATCTACAAGAAATACTGTTGAAAACTCCAATCCTTTCGAGCTATGCATCGTAATTATATATATTCCCTCACAGTTATTACTTCTGCTGTTATGAGCCTGTCTTTTTAACTCCTCTTTGTAATCCTCCATATGTTTAAACCATTCAGTATATGAGCTAAACCCTCTTGAGCTTTCATGTAATTCATCAACTACATCCAGAAGCTCCTCAAACCTCATTTTACGAAGGTCTGCATATTCCTTGAGAAAGTCCTCATATCCAATTCCTCTTCTGATATATTGAATTCCTGCAAATGGTGTCATCTTACTTAGCATGGCTAGGTCATACTCTAATTGATTTATCCTGTTAACCATCCAGTCCTTGTCTTCATAATAATCATGTATATCCTGCATATCCACCTCAGGTTTATCAAAGCATTCCCTACTTATGTAGCGTGTCGGCCTGTTGATAATCCTTAAAAACAGTCCACGGCTAGTCTCACCTGTGGCTATTCTAATGTAGGAGATTAAATCCTGGGTAATCCAATGGTCATATATATTAGGAAGATTATCACCCGCAATAAATGGTATATTATATTCCATCAGCTTATGTAGAATCGGTCCAGCCCCTAGGTTCGTACGTACTAGTATAGCCATCTCAGATAGTGGTCTTTTCATATCGGTAAGCTTAAGGATTTCCTCAACAAGGCTTTTGTTTTGATCCGCCACTGTCTCAAAATCCCCTATTACTACCTCGCTGCCAGCCTTATTATAAGCAATTAATTCCTTTTCATAGCGAGCTTTATTATGAGAAATCAAACGACCTGCCAAATCAGTGATGTGCTTACATGATCTGTAGTTGGTATCTAGAAGTATCCTTTTGCTATCAGGATAGTCCTTTGGGAAGTTAAGCATAATCTCAGGCTTTGCACCTCGAAAGCGATAGATAGACTGATCATCATCTCCTACAATAAATAAGTTGTCTGCTGGATCAGCCAGCATCCTCACTATATCATACTGTAATATATTAATATCTTGAAACTCGTCAACTAGTATATATGAGAATTTGTTCTGCCATAGCTTTAAAATGTCTGGTCTCTCTGAGAACAGCTCGTAGCATAGAAGAAGCATATCATCAAAATCTATTCTATTGGCCCTTCTAAGTCTTTTATTATATTCCTCGTAAATCCTTCGAAATACCTCATCACCGCAGCTTAATGAATAATAGGTCGACAGCTCTATTCGATTACCCTTTACCATACTGATTTCGGATAAGAGCTCTGAGATATACTCCTTCTCATCCTCATATTCCAATCCCATGTTATGGACTATATCCTTAATGGTGGCCAACCTTTCTTTTTCCTTTATGATATTTTCAGGCCTCAAGCTATAAGCATGCCTTAAAATAGTGAAGAAAATACTATGAAATGTCCCAAAGCTAACACCCGTACTACGGGAACCCACCAGACTTAGAAAGCGTTCCTTCATCTCACCGGCCGCCGCTCGGGTAAATGTTATAACCAGTATAGCTTCTTCGGGAATTTGGTGTTGACTAATCAAATACTTTGTCCGCTCTGTTATCACCAAGGTCTTTCCAGAGCCAGGTCCCGCCAATACTAGCATAGGCCCATCCTTATGCTGTATAGCTTTTTTCTGTGCATGATTTAGTTCCATAAATATTCTTATATAATCCAAGAGTTATGAATAAAAGGATTATAATTCTCCTCCTTATGGTTA
>CAZODB010000066.1:0-3376 GCA_964578425.1 uncultured Herbinix sp. | reverse complement strand
TCAAATCTTGGCAGTAGCTCTACTAGTACATCGAGTGAATTTTCTGAATTGGTCTTCATCTTCTTATGGGTAAAAATCTCTATATCATAATCAGGAAGTTCATCAAAGAATTCTATCATTTCACCTATATCGCACAGGGTTTCTATCCTGGTCTTTACTAGATTAGCAATCCTTCTATAATCCATGTCTCTATGAATTGCTGACTTAATATAGGAGATAGCCATATTATAGAATTTGTCCTCATCCATCCTTTTAATATATTCACCATTCATCCAGCGAAGCTTAACTATATCAAATACTGCTGGTGATTTATTGATATTATTATAATCAAAATCTCTTATAAGCTCCTCAAGTGACATGATTTCGTTATTGTTTGGTGAGCTCCACCCCAGAAGTGCCACAAAATTAACTATAGCCTCCGATAAAAATCCTTGTTCTAGTAAATCCTCATAGGATGAATGACCACTTCGCTTGCTTAGCTTTTTGTGGTCTTCATTGGTTATAAGGGGCAAATGCACATATACAGGCTCCTCCCAATCAAAATCCTGATAAAGCCTGGTGTATTTCGGTGTAGAGGATAAATACTCATTTCCTCTAACTACATGGGTTATCTCCATAAGATGATCATCAATTACATTTGCAAAATTATATGTGGGATAGCCGTCAGACTTAATAAGTATCATGTCATCAAGCTCATCATTGTCTACGGTAATATCTCCAAAGATAGCGTCATGGAAGGAGGTTGTTCCCTCAAGAGGCATGTTCTGGCGGATAACATAGGGCCTTCCATGCGCAAGGTTTTTCTCTATATCATCCTTGGACAGATGTAGACAATGCTTGTCATATCTATTAATTTCCTTTACGTCATCCTCATCGCCATCATCCACATTTCCCACTGCCCTTTTAAGGGTTGCCAAACGATCCTTAGTACAAAAACAGTAATAAGCTGAGCCCTTTTCTATCAGCCTTTTGGCATAGTCCAGATAAATACCCGATGCCACCCGTTCACTCTGAACATAAGGACCATATCCTCCGTCCTTATCAGGACCCTCATCATGAATAAGGCCTGCCCCCGCGAGTGTACGATATATAATGCCTATCGCTCCATCAACATATCGCTCTTGGTCGGTATCCTCTATACGTAAAATAAAGGCGCCATCCTCATGCTTAGCGATTAAATACTCATACAATGCCGTTCTTAAATTGCCCACATGCATTTTACCTGTAGGACTCGGTGCAAATCTAGTCCTTATCTTACTCATGTCTTTCTTCCTCTCTGTTTAGTAACTAAAATCTTTGAATATATCATTAAACTTGTTCATTTCTGTATTATAACTATCCTGGAATATCTCCTGAAATAAGGGATTTCTCATCATTCCTACAAACATAAGAATAAATAATAATGCTATTATCAGCAAAATAATCATAAATACTAGCGTTGCTCGTGCCCAGTTTTTTTTGCTTTCGGGGGTATTGCTACTAAAAGACCATACAATCAGCATCACAAAAAATACCAAACCTCCAACAAGGGGAATAAGCATAATAGCATATGTACCAAGCCAGTTAAGAAAAGATACAGGTTTTTTATCCTTGTTAATATCTATTGCCTGCGAAGGCATGGATAGTGGTGTAACGGATGCATTTTCTGTTCCGCTTTGATTAGAATTATATGTGGGTTCTATTTTCTGTACATTACCCTCACGAAAGGACTCTCCACAATACTCACAAAAGTTAGCGTTTTCATTTTTATTATCTCTTCCACAGGAATTACATACCATAGCTTTCACCTCATTATACATTTTTTCTAATTATAACATATCTATATTTAAAATCAATTCAAGTATTTTCAAGCTGATGTACTTTTACGGGTGTGGGCTATAAATATCCTCCTGTTTTGAACCCCTCATGACTAAAATCACGCGTGTTCTTCTTATGTTAATAAAACAGTAAATTTAAATTCATATGAATTATCTAATTTTCAGTCCTCATAGCTTCTATAGCACTTATCTTTGTTGCACGTCTCGCAGGAAAATATCCTGAAAGAAGACCAACTACAACAGATATACCAAGTCCTAATAAGGGGAGATAAATCGGTATAATGGAATAGGTCGCCTCAGCTACATCTCCCATAGGCTGACCCCCGGTCATTAAGGCCCCGAAAAGCGGCTGACCGTATTTATTAATCAGATAAGATGCCAGATAACCTAGTCCAACTCCTGTCACTCCTCCCAAAAGTCCAATCGCCCCCGCTTCAAAGAGGAATAAGAGACGGATATCCTTGACTACACACCCAAGAACCTTCATAACACCGATCTCCTTGGTTCTTTCATAGATGGACATAACCATGGTATTGGCTATACTAATAGCAGATACGAACATGGATACCGCACCCAGGAAGAAGAATATTAGCTGTAGAGTTTTCGAGGCTTCTATAGTGGGCTTTAGATATTGCAGCAAGCTTTCTGACTGAAAACCTAGCTCCTTTATCTTGTCCTGAACCTCTTCTACATTATCTAAATTATCCACATTTAGTTTTATTTCCTGATATTCATCCAACACCTTCATCGCTTTTTTCCTATCTTCTAGGGTAAGCGTGTTACAATATTGCAGATAAGCCTTCTCAAAGAAATCTATATCCATGTATACATTGTAATCAAAATCTGATTTTGTCTCTACCATCTTTGCTATATTTTTAAGTGGGAGTACATATTCTCTTTTTCGCTCATTTCTCTTATATTCCCATGAATAGAATTTAAAAGTAAGCGGGTCTTTCTGTAGATCAACTTGTTTAAATCCACGATAATTTTGGTCATTAAATTCCCATGGTAAATAGTGGCCGAAGACCATTGTGCTATTATCCTCCTCTGAAGGATATTCTCCATAGGCTAGTTCGGGAAACTCAAAATCATCAAATGCATTCATGTCCATAGCCATTATACCGATTCCACTTCGATACTTGCCAGACCAGAGCTCTCCCTCACCTCTTATTACGGGTGATACCGCTCTAACATGATCTATGAGCTTGATTTTTTCAAGCAAGTTCTTATCAAGCTTTTGGTCTTGGCTACCAGCATAATTACCATCTTCATCAAAGATCATTCCATACTTATTCACGCTTATGGTGGTAAGACTACCATATTCCTTAACCTGAGTCTCAAAGCTTTTATCCATTCCATGACCTATAGATATGGTAATTATAATGAATAGACAGCCTATAACAACACCCAGTACTGTCAATATGGTTCTTACCTTTCTTCTGAAGAGGCTTCTTAATCCCATTCTTAGCAAATCACTAATCTTCATAAAGTTCAATTCCTTTTTTAATTTTCAATCTAGCTAATAAGGCGCCAAGAGCTATGCTTAATAGAAGTACCGC
>CAZODB010000065.1:8130-11138 GCA_964578425.1 uncultured Herbinix sp. | reverse complement strand
CCCAGGAAGTAGATGACAACTTTAAGGCATTGATGAGGTTTGAAAATGGATTATCAGTTCTTGTAGAGGTTGCTACCAATTGCTTCATTCGTCAACCCAGATGGCATGTATGTGGCCATGACGGCACAGCAGTAATAGAGAACTGGGAATGTGATGGTAAGATAGTAAAGCTAGCCAGCAATGAAGCACTAAAGTGGGCAGATGATATTGTATATACCGCAGCAGGGCCCACAAGAACCATGGCACCTAGACCAGATGACACCACTAAGCAGCTACCATTGCCTGAGGTAGAGACCAGCTGGACTGACTATTATCATAATATCGTAGATGTACTGGATAATGGGGCAGAACTAATAGTCAAACCAGAGCAAGCTTTAAGAGTAATGAAACTATTAGATCTAATATTTGAATCAGTAAAGACAGGAAAGATCTTGGAATGTAAAATATAAATAACGAGTTTTAGCATGATGTACATGCAGATAGGAGCAATTATGATAACTAACAAGAAGGTATTAGTGTTAAATGGTGGCTGGGATGGTCATCAACCGGAATTGGTTTCAAAAAGATTTGCAGCTATAATGGAGAGGAACGGATATGAGGTTGAGATAAGTGAAAGTTTGGATGTCCTGGCAGATCTCGACAAATTAATGGAACTGGATCTTATCATCGCTTGTTGGACCATGGATAAGATCAATCATGACTATGTAGTAAATGTATCAAAGGCCGTAGGTGCTGGTGTAGGACTTGCCGGTTGCCATGGTGGTATGTGCGATTCCTTCAGGGACAACACCGAGTGGCAATTTATGACTGGTGGTCAATGGGTAAGTCACCCTGGTGGAGACGGTATCGAATATACTGTAAATATTAACAAGGGCTCTAGCCCTATTGTAGAGGGTCTAGATGACTTCACTGTATGTAGCGAACATTATTATATGCATGTTGACCCCGCTATTGAGGTATTGGCAACCACTAGATTCCCCTCTGTCAATTACTATCATATCTCCAATAAGCCGGTTGATATGCCGGTAATATGGACTAAATTCTGGGGAAATGGAAGGGTTTTCTACAATTCCCTGGGCCATCATGATGACGTATTCGACAACTCACCTAATGCCCAGATCCTAATGGAACGTGGAATGCTATGGGCTGCAGAAGGTAAGCAATATGCAGTAGATAACAAATTATCCACAAAGCCCTTTGAAAACACAGCAAAAATGTATTAATAACTATCTATCTTACTAATAAATACCAGGAGGAATCATATGAATACAGTAAAAATAGCTATTATAGGTGTTGGTGATATCAGTGGAATTTATCTAAAGAATATAACTAGCATGTTTAAGGAAATAGATATAATCGGAGTATGTGACTTAATTAAAGAAAAGGCTGAAAAAGCCATGGAGACTTATAAAATACCTAAGCTATACAATGATATGCATGAGGCGTTTAATGACTCTGAGGTAGACATTGTCCTAAACCTAACCAGACCTTATGAACATTATGATGTTACTAAGGCGGCTCTGGAAGCAGGCAAGCATGTATATAGTGAAAAACCTCTTGCTGCCACCTTTGAGGAGGGCAAGAAGCTAGTTGCCCTGGCAGAAGAAAAGGGCTTAATGCTTGGTGGTGCTCCGGATACATTCTTGGGCTCTGGTATACAGACCTGTCGTAAATTGATAGATGATGGATTTATAGGCACGCCTGTCGGAGCAGCAGCATTTATGATATGCCGCGGTCACGAGAGCTGGCATCCCGATCCAGCATTTTATTACAAGCACGGTGGTGGACCTATGATGGATATGGGACCCTATTATATTACATCATTGGTTAATCTCTTAGGTGGGGTATCCGGCGTTACTGGATTGTCAAAATCCAGCTTTGATAAAAGAACTATTACCAGCAATCCCCTTAACGGCACTTCGGTCGATGTAGAGGTACCAACCTATGTTACTGGTATTATGAACTTCGATAATGGAGCAATAGGTACTATATTTACCACCTTTGACGTTCATTATGAAACTCAAGCCAGATTTGAAATCTATGGCTCAGAAGGCACCTTAATCATACCTGATCCCAACACCTTCGGCGGACCAATTAAGCTTCTTCGCCCAGAGGAAGGTGGGTACAAGGAGATGCCACTTATGTTCGATTATGCAGATAATAGTCGCGCTCTAGGTCTGGCAGATATGGCCAAGGCACTACAGACCGATAGATCTTATAGAGCAAGCTATAAGCTAACCCAGCATGTATTAGAGATACTAACCAGCTTCGATAAAAGCAGTGAGCAAGGAAAATATATCCACTTAGAGACAAAATATGAAAGAGAAGCACCAATGAAAAACAATCCACTAAAGGGAATCTTGGATTAATAAGAATTGAAAAGTGTACCTGAAACGTGTACCGGGTACACGTTTTCTGTACCGGGTACACTTGTCTGTACCCGGTACAATAGAAATTGTTATTTTACATCAGTAGTACAATGGGAGCACTTTAACGCATCTATGTGAATATCTGAAAGACAATACTGACATTTCTTTGTGGTAGGAGCCGCTGGTGCCTCAGGCTTTCTAAGTTTATTAATCCATCTAACAATTAAAAATACTACAAATGCCATAATAATAAAGTTTAATATATTCGAGAGAAATAGACCGTATTTTATTACGGCAGCTCCCTCTGCTTCAGCAACTGCTAAAGGGCCATAATTTTTTCCATCAAGTGCAAAATACCAATCACTAAAATTGATGTTTTTTGTAAATACTCCCAGTAGAGGCATAATTATATCATTAACGAGAGAATTTACGATGGAGTTAAAAGCACCTCCAATAATTATACCTACTGCTAAATCAATCATATTACCTCGAAGTGCAAATTTCTTAAATTCCTTTAGCATCTTAATACCTTCTTTCATATTATTTTGTGATACTCTACCTTTTTTCTTTAGTTTATTGTTTTTCATTTCTTAAAATCCATCCCTTACTTGTATTCTTTAGTGAATAAGCAGATTAGTA
>CAZODB010000065.1:0-8030 GCA_964578425.1 uncultured Herbinix sp. | reverse complement strand
AGATTATAAACGAAGGTGGTGGTTATACTTGACATTTTTTTCTTCTTGTTTATAATGGTGTTAATAACATAAGAAAAGCAATGATGGAAAAGAGTAAATCAATAGGAAGCAGACAGAGAAAGGGACATATGGTGAGAGTTCCTTATGTGAAATTTGATTGAAAACCATTCCTGAGCTGTAACACAGAATACAGTATGTGTTATCGTATACCTGCGTTAAAGGTTAGAATTTGTTAGAATTCGAAGTAAAAAGTTAAGGTGGAACCGTGCGTGATATATGCACCCTTAGACAGATTTATTCTGTCTAAGGGTGTTTTTTTATCTGTATGCACGTTAATTTCTTTTCTTATGTTATCAATTTTATTACCGAAAGGAGACAAAGTGATGAAAGTGATAATGAAGAATGGAGAAATTGCCAGGAGTGCATTTGGAGAGGAGTTGGGACGAAATGCATTGCGCCATACCGCCGCCCATATTTTAGCTCAAGCGGTAAAGCGAATTTATCCTAAGACAAAATGTGCGATAGGACCCGCAATAGAAAACGGGTTTTATTATGATTTTGACTTTGGGTTTGATTTTACAGCTGAAAATCTAACTGAGATTGAAGCCGAGATAAAGCGCATAGTTAAAGAGGCTTTGCCAATTGAACGCTTAGTAGTAAGCCGCGAAGACGCCATAAGTGAAATGAAAATTCGGAAGGAGGACTATAAGCTAGAATTACTTGTAGATATGCCAGAAGATACAGTAATTAGCTACTTTCGACAAGGTGAGTATTCGGAAATGTGTGCTGGCCCCCATGTACTAAACACAAGCATCGTAAAAGCTATAAAATTGACAGCTCTTGCTGGCGCTTATTGGAAGGGTAATGAAAAGAACCAGATGCTGACAAGAATATATGGCACAGCCTTTTTAAAGCAGAGTGAGCTCGATGAGTATATTAAAAAACTTGAAGAAGCTAAGGCTAGAGATCACAGAAAAATCGGTAAGGAGCTTGGTTTATTTGTGTTGATGGAGGAAGGGCCTGGCTTTCCATTCTTCCTTCCCAAGGGGATGGTATTAAAGAATTTATTGCTGGATTATTGGAGAAAGGTTCATGAACGAGAGGGCTATGTGGAAATATCATCACCGATTATGCTAAGACAAGAATTATGGAAGCAATCCGGGCATTGGGATAATTATCGTGAAATCATGTATACATCAGAAATTGACGATATGGAATATGCTATAAAGCCAATGAACTGTCCGGGGGGAATGCTTGTATATAATATGCAGCCACATTCCTATAAGGAGCTACCCATTCGAATGGGTGAGCTTGGCCATGTGCATCGGCACGAAAAATCCGGTACTCTTCATGGATTGATGAGAGTTCGTAGTTTTATACAAGACGACGCCCATATTTTTATGATGCGGGAACAGGTAATAGATGAAATCAAAGGGGTTATCAGATTAATTGATGAAGTTTATCAGAGGTTTGAATTTAAATATCATGTAGAGCTATCAACAAGACCTGAGAAAAGCATCGGAAGTGATAATGATTGGGAAGAAGCGACTGAAGCCTTAAAGCTAGCTCTTGAGGAGATGAATCTATCATATGCTATAAATGAAGGTGATGGGGCCTTTTATGGACCAAAGATAGACTTTCATTTGGAAGATTCTATAGGCAGGACATGGCAATGCGGAACAATACAATTGGATTTTCAATTACCGCAGAGATTTAATGCTGAATATACTGGTGATGATGGCAAGAAACATCAACCAATAATGATTCATCGTGTTGTTTTTGGTTCAATCGAACGTTTTATCGGAATCCTTATTGAGCATTATGCAGGAAAGTTTCCAATGTGGTTGGCGCCTGTTCAAGTCAAAATACTTCCAATATCAAATGCATACTTAGACTATGCCTCATTGATTACTTATAGGCTGAAGGAAGCAGGATTTCGATGCGAGCTTGATGAGCGAGACGAGAAGCTTGGGTATAAAATTCGAGAAGCCAGATTAGATAAGGTTCCTTATATGGTTGTTGTCGGAAAGAATGAGCAAGAAGCCAATACCATATCAGTTCGTGGAAGAGATGATGGTGACCTAGGAAACATGTCAGTTGATGATTTAATAAGGAGAATATAGATGAAAGCTACATTTGTATTAATTGCTGATACCAATACCGAAAATCATGGAAGAAGGTATATGCTAGAAGCAAATCGTATAGGTAATGTAGGATTTGAAATGGCAAGATTACCACATCACATTTCCTTAAAACAGCCTTTTATTGTTTCCGATTTGGAAATGATTGAGAGTATCTTTGATGAATATGCTAAGACATTAAATGCAGTTACTGTTCCAATGCTTAAGCTTGATTGCTTTAGAAGTAATGTCTTTGGTTATGAGTCCGGCTGTATGTCAATAAGAGCGGAAAGTACCCCACAACTTATTACAATGCAGCAAAATTTATTTGCTCTCTTAGAAACAAAGCTTGGTCCATGCCCGGCTGAGCATGATACGGATTATGTCTTCCATATGACAATTGCAATAGGTGGTGCACCCTATAAGAATTACGAGAAAAGCTATCAGGTTATGAAAAAACATGATTATCATTATGATTTCCATTTCAATAGATTAGGGTTATTATATTATGATGATGATAAGATAAGACCAGGTACTTACTTTTGTTACAAAATAGCCAATTTATAAATATATCCAGAAAATGACCAGCTACATTAAAGCACTATTTGCTTTAATGGCTGGTCCTTTTCGTGTATATCAATTACTTACTACTTCAAAATGTTTTGCGTACACTGCAACATCATAGAGACTTCCATCCCGTCTTCGCCCTACATCACGAATCGTCTTTTCATACTGCATTCCTGCCTTTTGCATAACTCTACCTGAAGCTATATTAAGTGTATCATGCTTTGCAATAATCTTCTTATAACCCACTTCACAGGATAGATAATGCATAAGTGTCCGAAGAGCCTCCGGTACAAACTCTCTTCCCCAATAGCCTTTACCTATGCAGTATCCAATTTCACAGCTCTTGTCTTTATCATTAGACATCTCCACACTAATAGAGCCTATAACTTCTTTATCGGATTTTAAATATATAGCCCAGTTATACACACTTGGCTGCTTATAATTCTCTACCCATGAAAGTATTCGTCTATGGGTTACATTTACATCACTATGAGGTCCCCAGGGCAAATATTTTAAGGTCTCTATATCGCTTGCCCAGTTTTTATACATATCAAATGTATCCTCAAGTTTGAATCTACGAAGTATCAGCCTAATTGTCTCAATATAATTGGTCCCTATATGCTTTATCATTTTCCTCCAACATAACTCTTTCAGAAAATGAATATGCAGGGACCAGCTCAAATATTCCTTAAATCTGTACCCGGTACCGTACCTGGTACCGTACCTGGTACCATTTTCATCAAAAAAGCACGTTCCTCTTTATGGGAAATCGTGCTTTTATTCCAAACTCCAGCTGTTTTGTACCCGGTAAAGGCCATTTTGGTACCCGGTACAGGCTGTTTTGGTACCCGGGTACAGAGCAGTTTCAAACTCCAGCTATTTCATGATTTGGTACCAGGTACAGGCCATTTCGGTACCCGGTACAGAGCCGTTTCGGTACCCGGTACAGTCTGATTTGGTACCCGGTACAGGTCATTTTGGTACCCGGTACGGATTTTTTATCTCAGTTCTATGTTTTTACTCTTTAGAACTGCTAGTAATCCGTCAACCATATTTTGAATTTCGTGGCTTTCTAGTGTGCGTTCCATGGATATGAATTCGAAGCGAACTGTTACGCTTTTCTTATCCTGAAGAAGCTTATCATCTTCGAATATGTCCACAAAATAGTACTTGTCAAGGTACTGGCAAGGATACATGTCGATATACTTTGATAGTTTTTCATAAGGGATTTGTTTGTCCACAAGTAGGCTCAGGTCAACTGTTACACCCGGATATTTGGATACCTCCTTGTAGTCTAGTGGCACCACATCTATCTTCTCCATATCGTCAATATCTATTTCGGCAAAAGCGACATTTAACTTTTTGTCTATATTGTTTTTTATTTTAGGATTAAGTACTGAAAAATAACCTATATCCTGATTTTTTAGCTGTATGCCCGCAGAATTAATGGGATGTACGTAATTGTATTTATTGATGTTATTGTTCTCTACGAATGCAGGAGCTATATTTTTTATATCTAGAACGACCTGCTCTATAGCTTCCTTTAGCTTAAAGAAGACTTCCTTTTCGCTAAGAATTTTACTGGCGACTACTATACCCAGACGCTTCTTTTCATTGCATAAGCCGTCTTTTGTAAGTCCATCGACAACACGACCTATCTCATACATTCCCATCTCAGGATTAGTATCTGCATTCTTGTACACAAAGGCCAATAGGCTTGGGATGATTGTGGAGCGGATAATGTCATTCTCAGCTGTCACTGAATTTACAACACGAATATTAGGCTCAACATGAATACCTAATTCCTTATTCATCTTTGTTTCGTACCAGATATAGCTGTGTACCTCATTCATATCATACTTATCGGATAATAATATCTTTATCCGATATTCATTGTCTCTTTCCACGCTATGGCGAATTGGCGAGAGAAGGCTCTTAGTGGAGTAAATATCAAAGTTATCATATCCATATATACGAGTAATCTCCTCTACTATATCCGCTTTCATGGAAACATCCTTTGTGGCACGCCAAGAAGGTACTTCAACACTAAATTTATCCCCGCTTCTATGGACATCAAAGCCCAAGGCAGATAAGGTATCTTCCATCATTTCTGAGGATATATCTATGCCTGTGTATTTATCTATAAATGCCTTATCAAAATCAACATTAATGCAATCATAATGCTGAACATAAGAATCTGTCAGACTGGATGTGATATTAACACCGGGGTCTATCTCCATTAATAGCTTCATGAAACGTGCTATGGCTTGCACTGTCATCTCTGGATCTAATGTCTTCTCGTATCTAGAGCTGGCATCTGTTCTAAGCCCCAGCTTAGTTGCTGATTTACGGACACTTGTTCCGTCGAAATTCGCTGATTCCAATAGAACCGAGCTAGTATCATCATCTATGGAGGAAAGCTCTCCTCCCATAACTCCGGCTATTCCTATAGGCTCCTTAGAGTCACAAATCATCAACGTATCTGAATCAATCTTTCTTCTGACCCCATCTAAGGTTAAAAATTCAAAAGGCTCTGAAAATGTCTTAACTCTTATGTCTTTTACCTTTCTATTGTCATAGGCATGCATGGGCTGCCCAATCTCCATCATAAGGTAGTTGGTGAGGTCAGCAAGTAGATTTATAGGACGCATTCCACAGTAGGTCAGACGAATTCTCATATTAACTGGGGATTTTTTCTTTCTTATATTATCCATCGTAATACAGCTAAAGCGATATGTCCTTTGATTGTCCAATACCTTAAGATCTATAGGCTCTAAGCTTTTATAAAGGTCTGTATCTACTAATTCCAGAGGCTTTAAGGACCTTTTATTAAGGGCAGCAATCTCTCTTGCAATTCCATAATGACCCCAAAGATCCGGACGATTAGTAAGTGATTTATTATCTACTTCAAATACCGTGTCCTCTAGCTCCATGAACTCCTTAATGTCAGTACCTAAAGGGTAGTCCTCTTCAAAAATCATGAGTCCTGAGTTGTCATCACTTATTCCTAGCTCCTTTTCAGAGCAGCACATACCAGAGCTAACTACACCTGCTATAGGAACCTCTTTAATCTCCAAATCGCCAACACGACCACCCAGCTTAGCAAAGGGAACTAGTGCCCCTATGGATACATTTGGCGCACCACAGACCACCTCCACAAGCTCTGAGCCTATATCTACCTTTACTAGATGAAGCTTCTGTGAATTAGGATGTTCATTAACCTCTGTAATCCTTCCAACAACCACATCCTTGATATCTTTACCCATCTCAAATATATCCTCAACCTCGGCGGTAGATAAGGTGAAACGATCGATAAGATCCTTCTTATCCACTCCCTCAAGATCTGTAAATTCTGAAATCCAATTCATTGATATTAACATAAGAAACCTCCATTTCAATTATTTAATCCGGACAAGTGCTTTGATTATCGCGTAAACTGTCTGAGCTGTTTTAGGTTGCCGCTATTGAACAGACGAATGTCTTTGATATTATATTTCATCATTGCAAGTCTTGTTAGTCCAAGTCCAAAGGCGAAGCCTGTGTATCTATCCGGATCAATTCCTCCCATGCTAAGTACGTTGGGATGTATCATTCCACAGGGCAATAATTCCAGCCATCCTGATTGCTTACAGGTAGGACATCCGATTCCTTGGCATATAGCACAGTTTATATCCAACTCAAAGCCTGGCTCTACGAATGGGAAGAAGCCTGGTCTTAACCTTACCTTGATATCTCTTTCAAATACCTCAGATAGTAAAACCTTCATAAAATATATAAGATTTGATATGGATATATCATCTCCTATCATCATACCCTCCAGCTGAAAGAAGGTATTATCATGGCTCGCATCTATATTCTCATTTCTAAAGCACCTACCAGGAAATAGAACCTTTAAGGGTTCACCTGTCTTAGGTGCACCGTATTTTTTCATTATGGTATTCTGAGCTGCAGAGGTATGAGTCTTAAGCAGTTGACCATTCTCTAGATAATATGTGTCCTGCATATCTCTTGCTGGATGGTTCTTAGGGATATTAACAGCCTCGAAATTGTTGTACTCCGTTTGAATCTCCAAACCGTCCTCGACTATAAAGCCCATTGTCTTAAATATATCCTCGATTTGCTTCTGAATAATCGATATGGGATGAAGTGTTCCTGCTTCTCTACTTCCCGGTATTGTATAATCATAAGGCTCAGCATTCTCAATTTCCTGCAAATACTCCTTCTCCTCCAGAGTCTTTTGGTAGTCGACTATGGCCTGCTCTATCTCACGCTTGAGATTATTCACCTGCATACCGGCTGTCTTTTTCTCATCAGGAGTCAAATCTCGAAGGTTCTTTAGCTGCTCAGTAACTAATCCTTTCTTGCCTAGAAAGGAAATCCTGATTTTCTCAAGCTCACCCTTTGAATTAACAAAACTAAGCTCATCATGAAATTGGTTTTTGATTTTTTCTAATCTTTCTAACACGTCAATTTCCTCCTTTATAATAAAATATTCAACAAAAAAGCTCCCATCCGCAAGGGACGAAAGCATCGTGGTACCACCCAAAATTCAAGTCCTATAAAGCCATATAAGGACTCCTTAAATGTGTTAACGGAACTTATCCGGCCCTTCTTTTATAGGAAGAATATATCAACTCAATATCCTAAGGGCAACTCCAGTGCCGAATTTCGTAGTAAGTCTGAACCTCAGATGCGTTTTCAGCCAAAGACACATCCTCTCTGTAGGGAAGAAATACTCTACTAATTCACCTTCATCGTTTTTATCTATATATCTAAATCATTTTACATATCTTAACTGACCAAAGTGGAATTGTCAATACCATTTTGTGAAACTCACGAAAACCCTTGTTTCTACTTTGTTTCTTGTGCTCTTTAACAAACCATCGCAGGCACGCTTTCGCTACCTTTTGCCTCGTAACGGTACATATGGTGCCAAAGTACGGCACCTAAGTACCGACGGTCTCAGAGTACCCGCTTGTGGTCCTTGTTAAAGAGCACAAGATCATAAAGTAAAGTAGGGTTTCGCAATTATCTACTATTATATATATAAGGAACTTCTCCTATGATTATTGAAGAAGTCCCCTATGCTTAATTCAACTACTTAGCATTTATTCACTATCGGATTTGAGGCTTAGTATAATTAGTATAAAAGTATTTTAGTTAAGCATACCTGCTTTCACTCTACAAGTCTAAACCTTAGTATACTTAATATAAAAGCCTACTTCTTAACCTTGAATTCAACCTTCCTATAATTGTCTGCATTATCCCATATCTCTACCTCATATTCGCCATCCAAATAGAAATATAATGTCGAATATACAGCTGCTTGCTCCACATTATCTA
>CAZODB010000064.1:3648-11212 GCA_964578425.1 uncultured Herbinix sp. | reverse complement strand
ATTGTTTGACAAGAAAAACCACCCATGTTATAATACCCAAGGTGATGTTATAAAAAGGATATGGGTTATTCGGCTCTTGGTCCAATCTGACTAAGAGCCTTTTTTAATATAATAGGATAGTGCGTCCTATTATATTAAAATGACTTATTGAATAAGACCTTATTGAATAAGATAGATTTGGATATAATATTGCATAGAGATATGATTTAAGAAAGGATATAGATATTAATGGAAGTAACGAAATTTGAAGAAATTAATTTGAAACAAGAAATACTTAAAGCAGTGGAGGAGATGGGATTTGAAGAAATGTCCCTTATACAGGTAAAGGCAATCCCTCCAATGCTAGATGGAAAGGATATAATAGGACAAGCGCAGACAGGCACAGGTAAAACGGCAGCATTTGGTATACCTCTATTACAGAAACTGGATCCAAAGGATAGATCGGTTCAGGCTGTGGTGCTGTGTCCTACAAGGGAATTAGCTATACAGGTAGCTGATGAGATACGTAAGCTAGCGAAATACATGCATGGTATAAAGATATTACCTATTTATGGTGGTCAGGAGATTTCAAAGCAAATCAGATCTCTGAGGGGTGGTATTCAAGTAATTGTAGGTACGCCCGGCCGTCTAATGGATCATATGAGAAGAAAAACAATACGCTTTGACAACCTTAAGATAATTATCTTGGATGAAGCTGATGAGATGTTAAATATGGGATTTCGTGAGGATATTGAGTCTATTCTGAAGGAAACGCCTGATAAAAGACAGACGGCTTTATTTTCAGCTACTATGCCTAGAACAATTATGGAGATAGCAAGGACCTATCAAAATGATGCTCAGACAATTCAGGTTGTAAGAAAAGAGCTTACAGTACCCAAGATAGAGCAGTATTATTATGAGGTCAGTCCTAAGATGAAGGAAGAGGCTCTTTCTAGAATATTGGATATCTACAATCCTAAGCTTTCCTTGATATTCTGTAATACTAAGAGGATGGTAGATGAGCTTACAAGTAAACTTCAGGGAAGAGGTTATTTCGCTGAGGGTCTTCATGGAGATATGAAGCAGCAGCAAAGAGACAGGGTAATGGCAAGCTTTCGAAGCGGCAGAACCGAGATTCTTGTAGCGACTGACGTTGCAGCTAGAGGGATTGATGTAGATGACGTAGAGGCTGTGTTTAATTATGATGTCCCTCAGGATGATGAATATTATGTGCATAGAATAGGTAGGACAGGTCGTGCTGGTAGAGCTGGGATGGCATTTACCTTGGTAGTAGGCAGAGAGGTCTATAAGCTTAGGGATATTCAAAGATACTGTAAGACAAAGATTAAGCTTCAGCCTATCCCCACAGTATATGATGTAACAGAAGTAAAGGCTAGCAAGATACTTGACAAGGTATTTAATATCATGGAGGACGAGGATCATTCCAAGATGATAGATGTAATTGAAAACAGAATTAATGAGAATGAAAAGTACACCTCTCTGGATTTGTCTGCTGCATTTTTGAAATATCTAGTGGGAGACGACAGATATGATTCTGAACAAAAAGAAAGCTACTTTGACGCTTGGGACACAGGTGCAGAGAGTGGCATGGTTAGATTGTTCATTAATCTTGGTAAAAACCAAAGAATCAGGCCTGGAGATATACTGGGAGCTATTGCTGGAGAAACCGGTATGCCAGGTAATCTTATTGGAACTATAGATATGTATGATAAATATACATTTGTAGAGGTTCCGAGAGAGTATGCCTCGGATGTCATACAGACTATGAAGTCTGCTAAAATTAAAGGAAAAAGCCTTAATATCGAGCCTGCTAATAGAAAATAATGATGATTACTTGACTTGACTAAAAGTAAAAAAGTGCTTATAATAATAATTACTATTATTTAAATTGATAAAGTAAGCATATAGGAGTTGATTATTATGGTCACAACTAAATACAGTCGGCAAAGAGAGGCTATTAAGGAATACTTATCACAATCCAAAGAGCATCCGACGGCTGATACAATATATATGGATATAAGAGAAAGCTATCCCAACATTAGTCTGGGGACTGTATATAGGAATCTGAATCTTCTGGTAGAGATGGGAGAGATACTAAGAATTAATGGCATGGACGGTAGTGATCGATATGACGGCAATACCCTCAAACACTATCATTTCTTATGTAATAAGTGCAAAAGAGTATTGGATATCGAGATGGAAGCTATTGATCATATTAACAGCACAGCGAATAAGAACTTCTCGGGAAAAGTAGAAGGCCATATTGCATATTTTTTTGGAAAATGTAATGAATGTGAATAAGGTGTGGCTGAGCTTAAGCATATAAGGGAGTGCCCTTAATACTTAAGCTCGGCCACATTTTGGTTCTTCAAAAAATATCCCCCGAAAGCATGTATTAATGCCTCGGAGGATATTTTTATTTATTTTTAAATTATTTAGAAGGGATTTATTGCTCTTTTTACATAGGATGTATGAAGAATTTCATGTGCTTTATGACTCCCTGGTTTCTCTAAGAATTCTTCATATAATTTTTTGATAGAAGGATTCTCGTGGGACTTTCTTATTGGCATGGCTGCATCCTGATCATAGAGTGCCTTTGCACGCTGAGCCCTAATATCCATATTGTTTATTACGCTTGCTGGTTGATGGGGCTGACCGCCACCATTGACACAACCCCCGGGACATCCCATAATCTCAATGAGATGATAGCTTGAGTCGCCGGATTTTACTTCGTCCAAGAGGATTTTAGCGTTATTAAGTCCTGAGGCTACGGCCACGTTCACATCCATACCTGCTATATGATAGGTAGCTTTTTTAATGCCTTCTATACCTCTTACATCTGCAAAATCAGGATTAGGAAGCTCTTCGCCACTTAAGGTTTCAACGGCTGTACGTAGAGCGGCCTCCATAACGCCACCTGTTGCACCAAATATAACCGCTGCTCCGGTAGAGCGTCCCAAAGGATCATCAAATTCCTCATCAGGAAGAGATAAGAAGTTAAGAGCTACTCGATCTATCATTCTGGCGAGTTCTCTGGTGGTGATTGATATATCTACATCCGGAACCCCTGCTGCATTCTGGTCCTCACGGGCAATTTCATATTTCTTGGCTGTACAAGGCATAACACTTACCATGACAATATTCTCGGGATCGAGTCCCATCTTCTGAGCATAATATGTCTTTGTAATTGCTCCGAACATTTGCTGTGGGGATTTACAGCTTGATAAATTGTCAAGCATATCTGGAAAATAGTGTTCGCAGTATTTAATCCATCCTGGTGAACAGGAGGTTATAAGCGGGAGCTTTCCACCGTTTTGAACACGGTCTATGAATTCGGTTGCTTCCTCCATGATAGTCAAGTCTGCTGCAAAATCTGTATCAAACACTTTATCAAAGCCGAGACGCCTTAGTGCCGCAACCATCTTACCCTGAACATTTGTGCCTATTGGAAGTCCAAAGGATTCACCTAAGGCCGCACGAACAGCAGGAGCAGTCTGTACGATAACATATTTTTCGGGATCGTTTATTGCTTCAAATACTTGGTCTGTATAATCCTTTTCATATAATGCACCAGTAGGACATACTGCTATACATTGTCCGCAGGACACACAGCTGGTTTCTCCAAGGCCTATTTCAAATGCACAGGCAATATTAGTTGTAAAGCCTCTCTCATTTGCTCCAATTACGCCTATACCCTGTACATGCTCGCAAACCGCAGAGCAACGACGACATAGGATACACTTGTTATTATCCCTAACCATATGAGCTGAGGAAGTATCTAATTCGTAATTATTGCGGATACCTTCATAAACGGTCTCATCTTCAACCTTTAAGTCATAACATAGCTTCTGAAGCTCACAGCTTCCGCTTCTTACGCAGGATAGACATGTTCTGTCATGATCCGACAGAATAAGCTCTAGAGTCTGTCTTCGTGAAGCCAATACCTTCGGCGAATCTGTTCTTACTTCCATGCCGTCTGACACCGGATACATACAGGATGCCACAAGGCTTCTTGCTCCTTTAACCTCTACAACACAGATGCGACAGGCACCTATTTCATTAATTTCCTTAAGAAAGCAAAGAGTAGGAATCTCAATATGCGCTAGCCTGGCTGCTTCTAGGATAGTTGTTCCATTCGGAACACTCAGGGGTATGCCATTTATCTTAACATTAACTGTTTCCATATGAACCTCCATTCTATCGTATCGATATAGCACCAAAGCGGCATTTTTCCATACATACACCACATTTGATACATTTATCTTGATCAATAATATGTGCTTCCTTAACCTTACCAGTTATAGCATTGCTTGGGCAGTTCCTTAAGCATATGGTACAACCCTTACATAGGTCTGCATCAATTACATAGGATAGCAAGGCCTTACATACACCGGATGGACACTTTTTATCCACAACATGGGCTATATACTCATCCCTAAAGAAATGTAATGTGGATAATACGGGGTTAGGTGCGCTTTGTCCAAGTCCACATAGAGAGTTTTCCTTGATATATCCACATAAATCCTCAAGTTTATCAAGGTCTTCCATAGTACCCTTACCATCTGTGATCTTCTCCAGTATTTCATGAAGACGCTTCGTACCTACACGGCAAGGCGTACATTTACCACAGGATTCATCCACTGTAAACTCAAGAAAGAATTTTGCGATATCCACCATGCAGTTGTCCTCGTCCATAACTATAAGTCCACCTGAGCCCATCATTGAGCCAATTTGAATAAGATTATCGTAGTCAATCGGAATATCATAATGTTCGGTTGGAATACATCCGCCAGAGGGACCGCCTGTCTGTGCAGCCTTAAACTTCCTTCCGTCAGGAATTCCGCCTCCGATTTCTTCAACAATCTCGCGAAGGGTTGTTCCCATAGGTACCTCGACAAGACCGGTATTATTAATCTTTCCACCTAGGGCAAAAACCTTTGTACCCTTAGCTTTCTCGGTGCCCATGGAGTTAAACCACTCTACACCATTAAGTATTATCTGTGGAATATTTGCATATGTCTCAACATTATTTAATATAGTTGGCTTCTGGAATAATCCCTTTTGTGCAGGGAAAGGGGGACGTGGACGAGGTTCACCTCGATTTCCTTCAATGGAGGTAATCAATGCAGTTTCTTCACCGCAGACGAAAGCACCTGCTCCAAGTCTTAGCTCTATATCAAAATTAAAATCAGTTCCGAATATGTTATTACCAAGCAAGCCATACTCTCTTGCTTGTGAAATTGCGATTTCTAATCTATCAACTGCAATAGGATATTCTGCACGAATATAGATATAACCCATAGATGCTCCGATTGCATATCCAGCTATAGCCATAGCTTCTAATACTACATGAGGATCACCCTCTAATACGGAACGATCCATAAATGCACCGGGATCACCCTCGTCTGCGTTACAGCAGACATATTTTTGATCGGCATCATTACCCTTGGCAAGCTTCCACTTTAGGCCTGTAGGAAATCCGCCGCCTCCTCTACCTCTTAGGGAGCTGTCTAAAATCGTCTGAATAACCTGATCGGGTGTATACTGTGTTAGAGCTTTTCCAAGTGCCTCATAACCGTTGGTAGCTATGTATTCATCAATACATTCTGGGTTAATTATGCCACAGTTACGTAGAGCAATTCTGTGCTGTTTTTTATAAAAGCCAGTCTCATTTATAGAAGTTATACCCTCTTCGGTTATGGTTTCATCATAAACAAGCCTAGATACAACACGTCCCTTTAAGAGATGCTCATTGACAATCTCGGGAATATCCTCAGGCTTTACCATGGAATAGAAGGTTGCTTCTGGGTAAACCACAATAATAGGACCTAAGGCACACAGTCCATGGCAACCGGTCTGTACTACAGACACCTCTTTAGTTAAGCCTGCCTTCTCAATTTCTATATTTAAGCTTTCCAAAATCTTTGGAGTTCCGGAGGAATGACATCCGGTTCCACCACAGACCAATACATGTGAACGATACATAATGTGTCCTCCTTTGTTATCCGATCATCTCGGATATAGTATATTTATTTACTACTTGACCACGGATTATATGCTGGTCAATTACCTCCAGTGCTTTTTCCGGAGTCATCTGAACATAGGTTACTTTATCCTTACCGGGTTCGACTATCTCGACAATAGGCTCGTACTGACATAAGCCGATACATCCGGTTTGTGTTACCATAACATTTGTTAAGCCCTTTTCCTGTACAATATCGAAAAGAGCAGTTAATACAGGTCTTGCGCCACTGGCAATACCACAGGTAGCCATGCCGACTACGATGCGTGTCTGATTACCTTCTTCATTACGTAGACCCATCTGCGCCTGCATGGATTCACGGATTGCTTTCAGCTCTTCTAGAGATTTCATCTGCTATACCTCCTCCTATAATTTAAACCGTAGTAATAGGCTAAAATAAATTGCCCATATTTATATTTTCTTGATTTTCATTAAGAAAATTACGTATAAATCCTGCGACCTCTGGTGTATTAAACTGAACATCACCGAGAATTTGTCTAAGCTCTCTTGTATCCAGCTGATATTCTTTGCCGTCATACTCATATATGTAGAGGAAATCAATGTTTTGATTAGCCAGTATTAAAGTGTATATACTGGAACATATATCTCCTAATGGCATTCTATCAATATGTGAAAGCCCAAAGGAAGCATTTATAATAGTGCTCTTATCAGGTATGGATTCGATTAACATGCTTCCGCCGGTTAATTCCGCGGCTTGCTTTAAGAAAGGAATTCCAAGTCCCACATCCCTTGTGTTGCGGGTAGTAAAGAAGGGATCCTCAACCTTGATGATCTGTTCATCGGTCATACCACAACCATTATCGGTTATATTTATTGTAAGCGTGTCTTTTTTCCTAGATATACGAACCTCGATTTTTATAAGGTCGGCTCCAGCCCGTATAGAATTATTCGCTATATCTATTATGTTAAGAGAAATTTCTGCTAGCATACTATTCGTACTTTGCTAGAATTCCTTCGACGTCATCAGCGGTGATTTTCCCGTACACATCATCGTCAACTGTCATAACAGGGGCCAACCCACATGCTCCTATACAACGACAAGAGTCTATCGAGAATTTTCCGTCTTCGGTGCATTCACCATCAGAAATTTTAAGTATCTCCTTAAGTCTTAATAAAATATCACCAGCTCCCTTTACATAGCATGCTGTTCCCATGCATATTGAAACCACATGTTTTCCTTTTGGGCTCAGAGAAAATTGGGAATAGAAAGTGGCTATACCATATATTTTTTCCATTGGTATGTCCATTTCGTTTGAAATGATCGATTGAACCTCAATAGGCAGATAACCATATATGTCCTGAGCTTTCTGCATTATAGGCATCAATGCACCTTTGTCGTCTTTGTGCTCTGCTATTACACTGAGAAGCTTTGTATATTGTTCATTTGTTCCAGCAAATGGTACTGTACTTTGTTTCACAGCCATGATGTATACCTCCTTGTTTAAAATTATCAAAAAACAAAACAATGTTATTATATCATACGATTGTTAAAATATCTACAAAAATACTTCACAAGTATGG
>CAZODB010000064.1:0-3548 GCA_964578425.1 uncultured Herbinix sp. | reverse complement strand
GGGGGGCTAGAATGTGAGCAACAATCAAGTAATCGAAATAGATCAGATGCTAAATACTCTACCTGGTGGGCTATTAAGAATTGCGATGGATGATGAGCTTACCATTATGTATGCTACAGATACATTCTGTAAGCTTATTGAAATGGATCAAAGTAAGTCCGCAAAACCGCCTAGATCCTTATTTAAGACAGTTTATTCGGCGGATATCATATTGTTTACTCAGCAGATTGCAAGTCAGAAACAGAGGAAAGACAATCAATTTTTGTTGTTTTACAGAGTCCTACAAAAGAATGGTGGCTTAAAATGGATTATGATAAATGGAAGTAAATCTGATGAAGAATATCAAAAGCAAAGCAAGTCCTATCCAATATATTTTTGTATGGCTTCAGATATATCTGATTATATGAATGACTTCAGGAAAATGGAACAGGAATTAGATTATCATCGCACTATATTGGAGCTCTCAAAGGAATTGTTTTTCGAGTATGTAATTGCAACAGATACCCTTTCCTTTAAATCATTATTTCGTGAGGTATTTGGTAAAGAAACAGAGATTAGGGAGTTTAGCAAAAGGTTGGAAAAAACAAAGCTAATACATTCGGCTGATTTACCAGCTGTTATAAAGACATATAAAAGCATGATGAGAGGTAAGAAGCAGGCCCGTATAGAGCTACAAATGACAACAAAAGATGGGGACTTAGCATGGTATGTATGCTATGCTTCTATTATATTTGATGATAATAAAAATCCCTTTAAGGTATTAGGAAAGCTCTCTTTAATAAATACAAAACAAGAAGAGAAAAAAACAGCCCCTAAGCTCCGCCAGGACTCTCTAACCAAGGTATACACTAAAGAAAGTGCAGAGGATTTGATGGTTGAGGATATGTCTAATAAAGATGATGATGCCATATCTGCAGTAATTGTATGTGAGGTCCGTAATTATAAAGGATGGAATGAGGTTGTCAGAATAGTTGATGGAGAGAATGTCCTTACATCCTTAGCGGATGTCTTAAAAAAACATTTTAGAAGTACGGATGTTATAGGCAGAATGGGATTGGGGGAATTTGTAATATATATGAGGAATATAAGCTCAGAAATAAATGCCTATAAAAAGGCAGAGAGCATCTGTAATGAGGCAAATAAATTATTTGATTATACCTACAATAAAAACGGGGTAAGCATAAGCATTGGAATTGCTATATCTAAAGGGCAAGCAGACTACAAGACGGAATTAGCTAATGCTAAGGATGCTCTACTCATAGCCAAGAAGGAAAGTAAAAGTTCGTTTGAGATTTTCTACCCATCCCTTAACAAATAAATATTTCTAAGAATGGAGAAAGTATTTTAATGACTATCAAGGATATCAAGGATGCTCTAGGAGCAAGGTATATATGCGGTAAAGAACTACAAGACAGGGAGGTACATGCTGCCTGTGGTTCGGATATGCTGAGTGATGTACTTGCTTTTGTGAAGGATAGGGCGGTGTTGTTGACAGGATTATGTAATCCGCAGGTTATACGGACAGCTGAGATGATGGATATTGTATGCGTTGTATTTGTAAGAGGAAAAAAGCCTGATGATACGATGATAGAGATGGCCGTGGAGAGAGACATTGTACTTCTAAGCAGTGGTCACAGGATGTTTTCGGCATGCGGCCTATTGTATGAGAAGGGTTTACGTGGAGGTGTACCATACCGATGAATGATAGTATAAGCCTAAATTATGATGTAGATTCCCATGATTTTACAAGAGCAGGAGAGGCCTCCAGTAGTGTTAAAAGGAAGCTTAAGCTGATGGGTGTGGCCCCCGATATTGTTAGGAAGGTTGCCATTTCCTTATATGAAGGAGAAATCAATATGGTTATCCATTCTTATGGGGGGTCAATTGAGGTTATTATATCTACAGAAGTGATAGAAATGATATTAAGGGACAAGGGTCCAGGTATAGAGAACATAGAGCTTGCTATGAAAGCGGGTTATACGACAGCACCGGATAACATAAGATCCTTAGGGTTTGGTGCAGGTATGGGTCTTCCCAATATAAAGAATTATACCGATGACTTAAAGATTGATAGCGTGGTCGGAAAAGGTACAACATTAAGGATGAAGGTATATATTCCCAAGGATTAATTATAGATATGAGCAGTTAACCATATCTAGGCCTTGTACCTAGAAGCTCAAGATGACCGCTACCGAGGACTATGGGCCACACTATGTGATGGAGTGATATTATGAATGAGTTTTACAATTCAGTAAACTTAAAAAAAGAGCTATGTATGGGATGCATTAATTGTATCAAGCGTTGTCCCACGCAGGCCATAAGAGTAAGAGACAGTAAGGCCTTTATAATCAAGGAGTTTTGTATAGATTGCGGAGAATGTATTCGAGTGTGCCCCCATCATGCAAAGGAAGCGACCTATGATTCTCCTGATATTTTGAAGCGTTTTGAATATACAATAGCACTTCCGGCTCCATCCTTATATGGACAATTTAATAACCTTGAGGATATAGATATCGTTCTTACAGCCTTAAAAAGAATGGGCTTTGACGAAGTCTATGAGGTAAGTAGTGCTGCTGAGATAGTATCAGAATTAACAAGAAAGTATGTTGCCACCAATAGGGATAAATGGCCGATAATAAGTACAGCTTGTCCTACGGTGGTTAGATTGATACAGATTAGATTTCCTAATCTGATAGATCATCTTCTGCCAATATATGCACCTGTTGATCTTGCAGCTATAAATGCCAGAAAACAAGCTATGGACAAGACTGGTCTTTCCTCAGATAAGATTGGTATTATTTTTATTACCCCTTGTCCTGCTAAGGTGACCGCTGTAAAATCACCTATTGGAATTGATAAGAGTGAGATTGATGGTGCTTTGGCCATGAAGGAGGTTTATACAATTCTGCTTCCGCATATGAAGGAAAGCGTGAATAACACGGAAGAAATAAGTCAATCCGGAAGGATTGGAATCGGATGGGGCAGTAGCGGAGGAGAAGCAGGAGCTCTGCTTATAGATAATTATCTGGCTGCGGACGGTATAGATAATGTAATAAGAGTGCTTGACGACCTTGAGGATCAGAAGTTCGAGCAGTTGGAATTCATAGAATTAAACGCATGTTCAGGAGGCTGTGTCGGAGGAGTGTTGACAGTTGAGAATCCATATGCAGCCAAGGTAAAGCTAAAGCGACTTAGAAAGTATCTGCCCGTTTCCTGTAACCATTATGATGAAAGTATAAATAGTGATACATACTGGACTGAGGATGTTATATATGAACCTGTATTTAAGATCGGTAGTAATATGAATGATAGTATAAAGAAGATGGCAAGAGTAGAAGAGCTGTGTGAGAGGTTCCCTGGACTTGATTGTGGCTCCTGTGGTGCTCCAACCTGTAAGGCATTAGCAGAGGACATAGTTCGTGGAGTAGCCAAGGAAGAGGACTGCATACATATTCTTAAGGACTATATTCACAGATTGTCAGGGGAGCTATCAAGGATTGATGGAAAGAAGTAAGAAATAATAGACAAGTCTGGAGGAGAGTTATGCA
>CAZODB010000063.1:2660-11267 GCA_964578425.1 uncultured Herbinix sp. | reverse complement strand
CGATATCCTTGTGTTTCTTCAGGATAGCTTTATTAATTGCTAATATCTCAGGATCAGTATCATTAGTCGACATATCATATTCCATAGCAATAATCTCTTCTAAAAGATCTTTATTTATTCCTTTTCGTATTAGTTTTGTTCTTAATGAAAACTTACTCATAGTGTTTTTTCTTATACGTGTATAATTCGAAGCATACCGCTCATCGTCTATATAATTATATCCCTTAAGATATTCTATTGTCCTTTCAATTATTTCATCTGTATAATAAGCTTCCTTTAGTTTAGTATAAAGTTCTTTTTCTGTTTTATCCATATGAATTAGTATAGCCATAGCCTTCTGTTTTGCACGGCGATAGACTGTTTCTTCTATAATTCTATCATATAGCTCTGAGGTAATAGCTTTATTAATTTCAATCTGATATTCCTTAATGTCCTGTCTATATAATAAGAACACATATTCATAATCGACATATATCCTATATGCGGTCTTCTTCTTGGCACGACCAAGTTTTATATCTTTAATATCTGTTATAGTCATAATATTCACTCCTATATCATTAAAAACTGCTCATCCATGCGAAATATTTTATATAGAATAGGACGCACTTTCCTATTATATAAAAAACTGCCCGAAAGAGAATGATATATTCTACCATTCTTATCCGGACAGCTATGTACTTAATAATTATTCTTTAACAGTATCGACGTACTTTATAGTAGGTTTTAGGTCAAATTTCTCGCGAACCTTTTGATAAATCTCTTCAAATATATCAGGATTTTCTGCAAGATATTGCTTTGCATTCTCTCTGCCCTGTCCGATTTTAGCTTCATTGTAGGAATACCAAGCACCACTCTTATTAATGATATCTACACTTGATGCCAAATCCAATATATCTCCTTCCTTTGAGATACCCTTACCGAACATAATATCAAACTCAGCTTCCTTAAAGGGTGGAGCTATCTTGTTCTTTACAACCTTAATTCGGGTACGATTACCAGTAACTTCTCCACCCTGCTTTAAGGACTCAATCCTTCTTACATCTAGACGTATAGAGGAATAGAATTTAAGAGCTCTACCACCGGTTGTTGTTTCAGGACTACCGAACATGATACCGATCTTCTCACGAAGCTGATTAATAAATATCACTATACATTGGGTCTTGCCGACAATAGCAGTCAGCTTTCTAAGGGCTTGTGACATTAATCTTGCCTGAAGCCCCATATGTGAATCACCCATATCACCGTCAATTTCAGCTTTGGGAACTAAGGCTGCCACTGAGTCTATAATAACAATATCTACTGCTCCTGAACGTACCATGGTCTCAGTAATTTCTAAGGCTTGCTCTCCGTTATCCGGCTGTGAAATATAAAGGTTATCAATATCTACTCCGATATTCTTGGCATAGACTGGATCCAAAGCATGCTCTGCATCAATAAAACCAGCAATACCTCCAGCCTTCTGAACCTCAGCCACCATATGTAATGCAACTGTAGTCTTACCAGAGGATTCGGGTCCGTAAACCTCTATAATCCTTCCCTTGGGAACACCACCCTGTCCAAGAGCTATGTCTAGACTGATGGAACCAGTAGGGATAGTCTCAATATTCATGTTGTTATGGGTCTCCCCAAGCTTCATAACGGAACCCTTGCCATATTGCTTTTCTATCTGGGCTAATGCAGATTCTAGAGCCCGAATCTTATCTTCCTTTGCCATAATATTACCAACCTTTCCTTATTACTTGCAAACTATGCATGAAATAATACGAACTTATGTTCTCACCACAATAATAGCTCATTATTTATATAATGTCAACTCTTTTTGGATACATTTAGAAATAGGAACAGTCATGGAATTTTACCTAGAAAATATTGCATTTCAGTAATAAGACAGAATATAAAGATACCTATATTATATCAATTCCAAGCATTGATGTAAATAACCTCCATCTTTAAATAATTACCAAAAATATAAAGTAATATTATGTATATATACTAGAGCTTATTATATTTATTATAAGGTTGAATTAGTCATATATCTTATTTGGTTGGCAAATCTTTGGATTATAACCTGCATTAATAAGTGCATCCACTATATCTTGCTTGTGTTCATGTCCAAAGGTCTCCATAGTTATGGTTAGCTCTACAGCACTATTTCTATTAATGCTGACAAACTGATTATGATCAAGTCTTATAACATTACCCTGTTCCTTTGCGATTATCGAAGCTACGTTTAGTAGCTCCCCGGGACGATCTGGGAGCTGTACTGATACGGTAAATACACGCCCTCTCTGGATAAGTCCATGCTGAACAACAGATGACACAGTGATTATATCCATATTTCCACCACTAAGTATGCAAGCCACCTTTTTATTCTTACATTTTAGTTGCTTAAGGGCTGCAATTGTAAGAAGACCTGAGTTCTCAACAACCATTTTATGATTTTCAACCATATCTAGAAAATTTACAATCAATTCACAATCATCTACAGTAATAATCTCATCCACATATTCTTGGATATAAGGGAAAACAATATTACCTGGAGTCTTTACTGCAGTGCCATCTGCAATAGTGTCAACATGATCTATAGTAACTACCTGACCGGCCTTTAGGGATTCTTTCATACAGGCTGCATTGGCAGGCTCTACTCCGATTATCTTGATATTAGGATTTAGCTGTTTGGCTAGTGCCGCTACTCCGGCCAGTAGCCCACCTCCTCCAACGGGAGCAAGTATAATGTCTATAGTCGGAAGATCCTTAAATATCTCCATAGCAATCGTACCCTGTCCGGTAGCTATATCAGTATCATTAAAGGGATGTATAAATGTATATCCCTTCTCCTTTGCAAGCTTATATGCGTAATCACAAGCCTCATCATATACATCACCATAAAGAATAACCTCAGCACCATAGCTTTTGGTTCGATTCACCTTAATTAAAGGAGTCGTATTCGGCATGACTATAATAGCCTTTGCATTATAAAGCTTTGCTGCATAGGCAACACCCTGAGCGTGATTACCTGCTGATGCTGTAATCAGCCCCTTATCTCTATCCTTTTTTGAAAGAGTACTTATCTTATAATAAGCACCTCTAACCTTATATGCTCCGGTATATTGCATGTTTTCAGGCTTTAGATATACTTTATTTCCTGAGCTTTCACTGAAATACTCACTATAAATAAGCTTAGTACGGAGTATTACCTTCTTGACAACTTCACTTGCTTCTTCGAACTTATCCAAGTTCATATAATCGTCTCCTATTCGTTTTTCTTGAATAATGCATTGACAAAATCACTTGCATTAAACTTTTGTAAATCATCGATTTGTTCGCCGATGCCTATATATTTTACTGGAATACTTAGCTCCGACTGTATAGAGATGGCTATTCCACCCTTAGCTGTTCCATCAAGCTTTGTAAGAACTATACCTGTTAAATCTGCTACCTCATTAAATTCCCTAGCCTGTGCCAGAGCATTTTGACCGGTGGTAGAATCAAGGACCACAAGAGTTTCTACATGTCCATCTGGTGATTCTCGCTCAATTATACGGTTGATTTTTCGTAGCTCTTCCATGAGATTCTTCTTATTATGGAGTCTACCCGCAGTATCACAAATAAGTATATCGGCATTTCTGGCCTTAAAGGCTGTGACTGCATCATAGATAACTGCTGCAGGATCAGAGCCTTCCTTTCCGGATATAATATCCACATTAGCACGATGAGACCACTCTGTCAACTGCTCTATAGCAGCGGCTCTAAAGGTATCAGCGGCCGCCACAAGTACCTTCTTTCCCTGGCTCTTTAGCTGGCCTGCTAGCTTACCTACAGTAGTGGTTTTACCTACACCATTTACACCTATAATGAGTATAATTGACTTCTTGTTTTCAAATTCATAAGCAGTCTCATTAACAGTCATCTGTTCTTTTATGATATTTACGAGTAGCTCTCTGCAAGCTAAGGGGTCCTTGATTTTTTCTTCCTTAACCTTTTTTCTAAGATTATCAAGAATTGCCGTTGTAGTATTTATACCTAAGTCGGCCATAACAAGTGTTTCTTCTAGCTCCTCATAAAAATCCTCATCTATAGAGGAAAAACCGTTAAAAATAGCGTCAAATCCATGAGCAATACTATTTCTAGTCTTTGCAAGCCCATTAACTAATCTACCAAAAAAACCGCTTTTATTCTCTCCCATCACTTATCTCCATTCTTTAAGTTATTTATCAAGTTCGTTTTCGATTAGGCTAACAGATACCAGTGTGGATATACCCTTTTCTTGCATAGTGATTCCATATAAAATATCTGCGGCGGTCATAGTGTTTCTTCTATGTGTAATTATAATAAATTGAGTTTCCTTAGATAGTTTCTTTAAATATTTAGCAAACCGTTTAACATTTGAATCGTCCAGTGCAGCCTCTATCTCGTCCAAAAGACAAAAGGGTGAAGGCTTTAGATTTAGTATTGCAAATAAAAGGCTTATGGCTGTCAATGCCTTTTCACCACCAGATAGTTGCATAATATTTTGAAGCTTCTTGCCTGGAGGTTGAGCATTTATACGGATTCCCGCCTCTAGTACATCATCATTGTCTGTAAGCTCTAGATCAGCCTTACCTCCGCCGAATAGCTCCTTAAATACCTGGTCAAATTGCTTATTAATTGCTTCAAACTGCTTATTAAATTGAAGCTTCATTTCAGTATCAAGTTCATTTATTATTTCAAGGAGAGCCTCCTCAGCTTTAACTAAGTCCTCTCGTTGCATGGTTAAAAAATTAAAACGCTCAGATAGGTTCTTAAATTCCTCAATGGCATTAACATTTACATCCCCAAGCTCCTTAATCTTTAATTTGATTTCCTGTATAGATTTCTTTGTAGTTTGAGGAATTTCCTTGCTGCCGTAGTATTCCATAGCTGTAGAATATGTTAATTCATATTCATACCACATATAATTCATCTGTTGATCTATTTGTTCTTTAAGCTTTTCATTCTGACTTGTAAGCCTTATACATTCCTTATCCAGATCATGTATACGACCTGATAATTCATCTCTCTTCTCAAAGAAATTCTTATGAATTTTTGTGTTATGATCCCGTTCCATTATCTGTCTATTTATGTTGTCATCAAGTATTAATAGGGATTCATTAGTTTCATTTATAGCTTCCTTCATATTACTGATATTAAGCTTCTTCTCCTGAACTATATCAAAGGCCTTCTTCATATCTGTCTTAATGGAAAGCTCATCCTCATATAGCTTTTCAATCTCCCTTTTTACACGCTTAACATTCTCCATAATAAAATGATTACTTTGCTCAAGGGATGATAAATCCATCTTTAATGCTGATGCTTTTTCTGCAGCCAGGGTCTCTGTTTCTCTTTCCCTTGAAAGATATTGGTTGAGCTCTTCAATTTCCTGCTCCATTTCTTTGTTTTTAACAAGGTTGTCAGAAAGAGATTTACCTAGCTCCTCAAGATTTAGCTTTAATTCTATAGCCTGATTATCGATTTCTTCAAGTTCCTTAACATAATCCAAGTATATGGATTCTGCCTCAGATTTTTTAGCTATGGCTTGCTCAAGATTTATCTTTGCAGTGTTTTGTAATAGATATTTCTCCTGAAGTAACTTTTTCCCTTCTTCTAGACGGGTTACAAGGTCCGATTTTTTCTGGTGTTCACCTTCAAGCTTCTGAGAAAGCTCTCTGCCATGCTTATATAGCTTTTTTATCTGTGCATCTAGAGCTTGGATTTCTCTTCGTCTACCCAAGAGATTACTGACGTTTTTGTAGGCACCACCTGAAATAGAGCCTCCAGGCGTCAGGTACTCTCCCTCCCTAGTTACAAGTCGAAGGGTATAATTGTACTTTTTTGCTATTAAAGCCGCATTGTCAATATTATCTACTACTATTATTCTGCCAAGGAGATAGTCAATTAATGATTTATACTTACTATCTGCCTCAACAAGTCTACTAGCAATTCCTATAACACCGTTCTCCTTTAGAACCTCATGATTATTAAGGCTTCTTCCAGAGGAAATGTTAGTTAGGGGTAAAAACGTTGCTCTTCCGTACTTGTTTTTCTTTAGAAATGCAATTAAATCCTTGGCAGTCAACTCGTCCTTAGTAACTATATTCTGTATGGTTTGTCCCAAGGCTGTTTCAATTGCTGTTTCATAATCCTTCTCAGTCTTAATGATATCTGCTACGACTCCTACAATACCTGGTTTTGTCGCTTTTTGCTCCATGACTCTTTTTATACTATTTCCATAGCCTTCATATCTTTCCGTTAGATTTATTAAGGATTCAAGTTTGGATTTTTCCACATGATATTTACCTTGAATATCATTCATTTCTAGACTTATATTATCAATAACTGACTGTGTATCCTGTATGGTCTTTTCGATTCCTGAGCTTTCATTGGCATATGTAAGAATTTCGTTTGATATATTACTCAAATAATCCTTACACCTTCTGATTTCTTCCTCATAAAGCTCTTCTTCACTTTTGTTTTTTAGTATTCTTTGATTAAGCTGAGCCTTTCTGAGGCCATTCTGCTCCAGCATGGTTTCGTATCGTTGAAGATTACTCTTTATACCTGAATTATTATTCATATATTCGAATATGGAGCTACTGCAAAGCTCTATTTCCTTAGTATATCTAGTTACGTTTTCCTTAATCTCATCTAGCTCTACCAATGCTTGGCTAAGCTTATCATCAATTTGTGAAATATTTATATCTATTTCTTTCTTTTCATTTAAATAATCTTGCTCTTCAGTCTTTTTTATAAGAATTTCCTGCTCACTTGAATGAATTCTCTCTTGATAGGATTCATCATTTTGAAGAAGGGCATTGATTTGCTCATTAAGAACCTTGATTTCACCCTCTGCTTTCTCCTTGTTCAGAAGCAAAGCATTATATGAATTCTTATCAGCTTCTATATTTGCATCAAATTCCTCCAGCTGCTGCTCTAACCTCTTATATTCATCCTTGGTATTCTCATATTCCTTTTGAGTAGATTCTATATCCTCGGTGGCGATACTTAGTTTTTTTTCTATGTCCTCCTTGGATTTATGTATTTTGTCATATTCCATTAAGAAGCCTGATACTTCAAGGTCCTTTAGCTCTTCTTTATACTTTAAATATATTTTTGCTGTTTCAGATTGTTCTTCTAATGGTAGAAGCTGTCTTTCTATTTCGGCTATAATATCTGATACCCTTGAAAGATTTAGTCGCTCTTCATCTAGATTTTTCTCGGCAAGATTCCTTCTGCGTTTGAACTTCACAATACCGGCTGCCTCGTCAAAAAGCTCTCTTCTGTCCTCGGGCTTACCACTAAGAATTTTGTCTATTTGCCCTTGACCTATTATAGAATAACCTTCCTTACCAATACCGGTATCCATAAACAATTCTTGTATATCCTTAAGACGGCAAGAGGAACCATTGATCATATACTCACTTTCTCCAGAACGATATACCTTTCTTGTTACAGTTACCTCTTCAAAATCAATCGCTAGCTTATGATCCGAATTGTTCATTGTAAGTTCTACATATGCGTATCCAAGAGGTTTTCTCATTTCAGTACCTGAAAATATAATATCCTCCATCTTGGAGCCTCTAAGCTGCTTTGCACTCTGTTCTCCCAATACCCAGCGTACAGCATCAGCGATATTACTTTTACCACTACCATTTGGACCAACGATAGCGGTAATACCATTATCAATTTCTAGCAGCATTTTATTGGCAAAGGATTTAAATCCATATACTTCTATGCTTTTTAGATACATATAGTGTCTCCCATCGGTTTATTAAAATCGAATAACGAGTGACCTACACAGAAATCACTCATATCCCCAAAGATTAATTCTTTTGTAGCTTCTTTATTGCCTTCATGGCAGCCTCTTGCTCAGCAGCTTTTTTAGTTTTACCTACACCCACGCTAACCTGCTCATTTCCTATTAATAAAGCCATTGTAAAGGATTTATTGTGGTCTGGCCCAAGTTCAGATATAAGCTTATAGTGTATTTTTTGTTTATTGTTATCGTTTTGAATGATTTCCTGTAAGATAGTTTTGCTATCAAAAAAGAGCTCTTTATTTTCTACATTATAGAAAATATTTTTCTTGATAAACTCTTTTGCATTAGTAAAACCACCGTCAAGGTATATTGCACCAATAATAGCCTCCAAAGTATCGGAAAGAATGGAATTACGATACCTTCCTCCTGAGGCATCCTCACCCTTACCAAGAAGCAGGAAATTCCCTATGTCCATATCCTTTGCACATGAAGATAGTGTCTGTTCACATACTATACTGGCCCTAAGCTTTGTTAAGTCCCCTTCTGACAAATCCTTATACTCATGATATACATGATCACTTGTTACAAGCTCAAGAACAGCATCTCCTAAAAACTCAAGACGTTCATTGTTATCTTCCTTGCTCATCTTCATTTCATTTGCATACGAGCTATGGGTTAGGGCTTGAAGAAGCAGCTCGTCGTCTTTAAATTCATATTTAATTTTTTCTTCCAATAAATAAAGGGAGCTGTCGATATTCTTTGAATTACCCATACCAATCCTCCTAAATAAGATAAAAACAATTAGTAACATCAACGGAGGATTTATCCTCACT
>CAZODB010000063.1:0-2560 GCA_964578425.1 uncultured Herbinix sp. | reverse complement strand
ATAAAAACAATTAGTAACATCAACGGAGGATTTATCCTCACTAAATATAATTAAAACATTTCACAATATCAACGGAAGGATTTATCCTCCCGATAGATTTAAAAGCCCATTAAATAAGGTAAACCTTATTCACAGGGCTTTTACATATCATTAATGGTAATAATTTAGTTTGTTGCATTCTTGATTTGTTCTACAGCATCCCCAACTGTTGAAATGTTTTCAGCCTCTTCATTTGCTATTTCGATATCAAATTCCTCTTCGATACCCATAATAATCTGAAACAAATCAAGTGAATCAGCACCAAGATCATCCACAAAGGTAGTTTCAATCCTTATCTCATCAGCATCAACATTTAATACTTCGCTGATAATTTTCTGCAGCTTCTCAAATTCCATAATCATTCACCTTTCTTTTAATAAAGTTATTTGTTATATTTCTTTTAAATTCTCTTCTATTTTCTCTTTGATTTTCTGTTCAGTAAAGGTAACACATTGTAGAATGGAATTTCTTATTTCATTACTTTTCGAGCTTCCATGAGTTTTTACCACTAGACCCTTTAGTCCTAACAAGGGAGCTCCGCCATACTGTGAATCATCAAAGGCTTTTAATGTGTTTTTAAGTGCTGATTTGCTAAGTAAAGCACCAATCTTACTCTTTGTGGTACTCATAAGCCCTTCTTTTACTTTATTAATAAGAGCAGATCCAAGTCCCTCATAAAGCTTTAGTATAACATTTCCTACAAAAGCTTCACATACGATAACGTCTGCATAGCCGTAAGGAATATCTCTGGCTTCAATGCTTCCAATGAAATTAATACCAGGAATATCCTTCAGCAAAGGAAATGTCTCTTTTACCAGTGCATTACCCTTTTCTTCTTCTGCTCCGATATTAACAATTGCAACCCTTGGGTTCTTAATTCCCATTATATTCTCCATGTAGATGGAACCTATTTGTGCAAATTGAACTAAATGGGAGGGTCTTGCATCAACATTAGCTCCACAATCAATTAATAAGGATGCACCAGATATGGTTGGTATAATTGGAGCTAGGGGAGGTCGTTCCACACCCTTTATTCTTCCTACTATCAGCTGGCCTCCTGCTAAGATTGCACCTGTACTTCCTGCAGATACAAATGCATCTGCTTCACCAGTTTTTACAAGATTAAGAGCCATTACTATAGAGGAATTCTTTTTTCGGCGAATAGCTAATACCGGTGACTCGCTATTCGAGATATTATCCTCGGCATTTACAATAATTATACGCTCCTTGTCATATTCATATCCATGAAGTTCTTCTAATATGACTTCCTCTTTGCCAAGAAGAATTACTTTGATATTATTTTTGTCCTGTACGGCAAGTACAGCACCTTTTACTATTTCCTTAGGAGCGTTGTCGCCTCCCATTGCGTCAACCGCAATTGTTATTGCTTTTTGCATATTCACTCCAATCTGCATATATTTATGCAAAACACTGGACATAATCAGGAAGAGTTAAAATATGTATCTCATAGCTAATCTATAAATTAATATACTCGATATCATATGAAAAATCAACATATAATTTAAAATCCGTATTAGGTGCTTAAAAGGGGCATATCTGTATTCACAAAATACACACTTATAGAACTGATGCCATGATATATATTCCTTACAGACCTTAGTCCATATAAGAATTCATATTATGGTGTCTGTACTACTAGTTAGTATTGGGAATACGATATACCCCATTAAATTATAATTAGATTATTGATTAAATTATTGTTTCATATAGAAAAATGACTTTAAACTACGAAAACCAAGCTTACTAGCCTGAAGCATCTGCTCTGTACTTCCAACAAATAATATTCCTCCCTTATTTAAGGCATCAGTAAAATTATTATAAATACGATTCTTTGCTTCATCCGTAAAATAAATAAGTACATTTCTACATACTATAAGGTCACAATCTGCAGGATAGGGATCCTTCAATAGATCATGATGCCTAAATTCAACACAAGCCTTTACTTCATCAGATATCTTCAGCGCTTTATCATTAACTTGGACAAAATATTTATTAATATGCTCTGAAGGTAAATCCTTTAGACTCTTATGATGATACATTCCAATCTTAGCTTTCTCTAAAACTAGTCTGTCTATGTCTGTGGCTATTACCTTTATATTGCTCATAGGTAGATGCTTTGATAAAAGCATTACAAGTGAATATGGCTCATCACCAGTAGAACAGGCTGCACTCCAAATTTTAAGTTGTTTACCAAAGCTATTAAATAGATAAGGAAGTATATCATTCTCTAAAATCTTCCACTGCTCTGGATTACGATAAAATTCTGATACATTAATGGTAATATAATTAATAAATTCATCGTAATAAACCTTATCATCTTGTAGTGTTTCAACATAGTTCTTGTAGGAGGCGATGCCGTGCTTTGTAATTAATGAGTCAATGCGACGTTTCATTTGCCGTTCTTTATATGAATTCAAATCAATTTTAGTTAGTTGAAATATAGATTCTTTAAATGCTTCATAGCTACCCAGCAAATCGTATCTCCTTTGTATTATATAAT
>CAZODB010000062.1:0-11344 GCA_964578425.1 uncultured Herbinix sp. | reverse complement strand
TAGATGGTACCGGTATGTGTGGGGCTTGCAGGCTCTCTATAGGTGATGAGATAAAGTTTGCATGTGTGGATGGTCCTGAATTTGATGGTCATTTAGTTAATTTTGATGAGGCTATGAAACGTCTTTCAATGTACAAAACAGTGGAGGGGAAAAAGCATCTCCTTGAGAAAGAGGGCGATACTCATCATCACCAGGGCTGTGAATGTCATGATAAATAATTGTAGTAAGTGGATGATATACCCTTACTTATAACCAGTGAAAAATATATAATTTAGGAGAATAAATAAGTGGATGTATTAAAGAAGGTTCCGATTAAAGAACAGGATCCAGGCGTCAGAGTTATGAATTTTAAAGAGGTATGTCTGGGTTATAGCATAGATGAAGCTGTGGCGGAAGCTGCACGTTGTATTCAGTGTAAGAACCCCAAATGTGTTAAGGGATGTCCGGTATCTATAGATATACCTGGTTTTATCAATGAAATTGTTAATAAGGATATCAATGAAGCATATCAGATTATTAATTTATATTCAGCTTTGCCTGCCATATGCGGAAGAGTCTGCCCCCAAGAAAGTCAATGTGAGCAGGTCTGCATCCGCGGTATTAAAGGAGATCCCGTATCCATAGGAAAGCTGGAAAGATTCGTGGCGGACTGGGCCAGGGAGAATAACATAAGACCTATAGATCCCAAGAAGAAGAACGGCAGAAAGGTTGCTGTTATAGGTTCTGGACCTGCGGGACTGACTTGTGCTAAGGAAATGGCCGAAAGGGGTTATGATGTAACAATATTTGAAGCTTTACATGAACCCGGTGGTGTATTAGTGTATGGAATTCCCGAATTTAGACTTCCTAAAGAGGCTGTAGTAAGACCGGAGATTGAGAATATCAGAGCTTTAGGTGTCAAGATTGAGACTAATATTATAATAGGTAAAACTGTAACCATAGATGAGCTTATGGATAAGGAAGGTTATGAGTCTGTATTTATAGGTACAGGAGCAGGACTTCCTAATTTCATGGGTATACCTGGTGAGAATGCCAATGGTGTTTTCTCAGCAAATGAATATCTAACAAGAAGTAATTTGATGAAGGCATTTGATGAAAGCTATGATACGCCTATTATTACCGGAGCTAAGGTAGCTGTCGTCGGTGGTGGCAATGTGGCTATGGACGCTGCAAGAACTGCTAGAAGACTTGGGGCGGACGTGACGGTTGTATATAGAAGAAGCGAATCAGAGCTTCCTGCAAGAGTAGAAGAGGTGCATCATGCTAAGGAAGAGGGTATATACCTTCAGTTATTAACCAACCCAAAGGAAATATTAGTAGATGAAAATGGATGGGTTAAAGGAATGCGCTGTGTAAGAATGGAGCTTGGTGAAGAGGATAGTTCGGGCAGAAGAAGGCCTATGGAGATAGAGAATTCTGAATTTATATTAGAATCAAACACTGTAATTATGTCATTAGGAACTAGCCCTAACCCGCTTATATCGTCTAGCACAAAGGGACTTAAGAGTAATAAATATGGATGTATAATAGCTGATGAGACTACTGGAGCAACATCCAGGGAAGGTGTGTTTGCCGGTGGCGATGCAGTAACAGGTGCAGCTACGGTTATATTAGCCATGGGAGCAGGCAAAGCAGCTGCGGAAGCTATGGATAAATATCTAATGAACATATAGTAAGTATTTTACTTGGAGGATATATGGACGAGTTTCTAAATAATCAGACTATAGTATTATCAATAGTAACGGCGTCAGTTGTATTGTTACTATTGTTAATCCTTTTATTTTTTAGAATAGCAAGCTTGAGGAAAAGACTTGATGCTTCGTATGAAGAGAACCTGACTATTAGCTCGGAGATTAAAAAGTTTGAGACTATGTACAGAAACGCTCTTTCTTCTTATAAGAAGCTTAATAAAAAATATGATGATTTACATAAGAGTAAAGAAAGCATAAGGAAGCTGGCTTATACAGACCACTTGACAGAGCTACCTAACAGGATTGCATTTATAGAAATGGTTGATAATATTATGCTGACATTACGCAGTGGCGAAGTTATTAGCATTATGGATATTGATCTTGATAACTTTAAGAATATAAATGACACTCTTGGGCATTCATATGGTGATGAACTATTGATCGATGTAACACATAGACTCAGACAGGTTTTGGATGAAAATGACTATCTTGCAAGGATAGGTGGAGATGAATTTATTATCCTTACACAAAATCTTAAGGATACAGCATTATATGAAGAAAAGATAAAAAAAGTACGCAATGTATTTACATTTCCATTTGAATTGTCATCTCAGGAATACTTTGTCACTGTTAGTATAGGGGTCGCATTTGCACCAAAGGATGGTAAAACAGCGCAGACTTTAATTAAAAATGTCAATTCGGCCATGTATGTGTCCAAGGCCAATGGAAAGAATACATATGCATATTTTGAGCATACTTTTAATCAGATGCTTACAGATAAAATAGAGCTTCAATCCGCCCTTCGAAAGGCAATTGAAAGGGATGAATTTGTTCTTTTCTATCAAGCGCAGATGGATATTATGACTAAAAAGGTATTGGGCTTTGAAGCGCTAATCCGTTGGAATCATCCAAGCAAGGGCTTGTTATATCCAAATGATTTTATATATCTTGCGGAGGAGTCTGGATTAATTGTACCTATAGGAAAATGGGTTCTAAAATCAGCCTGTCTTCAGCTAAGAGAATGGACTGATATGGGCTATCATGATATTAATCTGGCTGTTAATATGTCTGCTAGGCAATTTAAGGATAAGGATTTTCTACAGATGGTCTTTGATATTATTGATGATACAGGGATTGATCCTAATAGGCTAGAGCTTGAGATAACAGAATCGGTGGCCTTGGATGACTTGGAATATACAATATTAACCATTAAGAAATTAAAGGCTATAGGGGTTAGATTTTCCTTGGATGATTTTGGTACAGGCTATTCGTCAATGAGCTATTTAAAATATCTGCCAATTAGTAATCTAAAGATAGATAAAAGCTTTTTGGATACTGTGATGGATGATAATAGTGATCAGAAAATTATCCAAGCAATTATATCATTGGCGAGGAGTCTTGATCTGCATGTTATTGCGGAGGGTGTAGAAAGCTTAGATCAGGAGAAATTTCTTCAGGATTCTAACTGTAATATGGCACAGGGTTTCCTATATAGTAAGCCAGTACCGAAGGAGAGAGCTGTAGAATTTCTTAACAGCATGAATCTCTAGGGAGGCCTATTATGAAAAGCCAAAGTATTAAATATATATTAATGGTTATACAACTTGTTTTATATGGATCATTTATTAGGTTGGATATATTTGGCCTAAATATAGCACTATCCAATAGATTTAAGTTTACTCTAGTAGTACTGTGTTTTTTACATGTACTTATTAGCAGATATAGAAACCGAAGTAGAGAGCATAGTTACCTAATATATGCTCTTTTATTTACGGTAGTATCCGACATGTTTATTCTTCTTTCGGAATACTATCTCTATGGTGTTCTAACATTTATACTTGTTCAGCAGCTTCATGGTATACGTATAACTGAACTATACAATCGTGAGATAAGTGTAGATAAGCAGACGAACTCCTATAGGGAAGTCCCAGCAAGGTTATTATTTCAAGTAACCTTAGCTATGTCTGTAGGATTTATATTATGGATGATAAATATTAATATAGATGCTCTATTAGTAGCAAGCGTATTTTATTTTATAAGTTTATGCACGAATGTGGTTAGAAGTCTAAGGCTTTCCTTGTCTTATCCGAAACGAAGAGATATAAAATATTATGCTATAGGCTTAGTATTGTTTCTTTTATGTGATATAAGTGTAGGTTTGTTTAATCTATCGGATTTTCTTCCTCTAAATCATAATTATCAAATAATATATAACGTTTCTTCCATACTTATGTGGGTTTTTTATGCACCTTCACAGGTATTAATATCCTTAAGTGGTTATAAGCATTGACAAATATTACAATTATTTTAAAAAACATTATGTAAAAAGATGTAATAAAATACTTGCATTTATCAAGCGTTTTTGTTATACTATTTTCGATAAGCAATTAGTCTATGGCTTTAGAATGAAACTCTTATCAATCATATACTTTCTTTAATTCTATTAAGTTTTATCTTCTTTAATGAATCGATTCAAATCCCAAAAAGCATGTCATATCAATTAAATAAGAGGAGGAATGTCATTTATGGTAAATGCAGTAAAAGACGAATTACTGGATTATACTACATTTGTTAGCTTTATCAAGAATAAAATCACAGAAAGGATGGGAGAGGGCTATAATATCAGGTTGTTCAAGATTATGAAGAACAATTCCCTTGAGCTTGACAGCCTAGTCGTACTTAAGGAGGGGAAAAACTTTGCACCAAATATATACCTGAATGCTTATTATGAATCATATGCAGCAGGTACGACTATGCCAGAGATAATTGATAGAATATGCATGATTTATGAACATTGTGCAGTGCCTATAGTAGAGGAGAATTTTGATTATACGCTTGAGTTAATGAAGCCGCATATCTTCTTTCGATTGATTAGTCTTGAGAGAAATAAAAAGCTCCTTACACAGATCCCCTATGTAAAGTTCTTTGATCTTGCCATAACATTTCACTGCTTAGTTCGGAGTGAGGAGGAAGGTATCGGAACTATTCGCGTCACAAATGAACATATAGAGCAATGGGGTATAAGCTGTGATGAACTAAAGGAGCTAGCCAGCGTGAATACAAAGAGGCTGTTTCCACCGGTTATTAAGACCATGGAGGAGATGATAAAAAGTCTTTCATGCGATTATTATACAGATGATGAGATCTTTGATTACGAGGAGACGGCGAGTGATGCATATCCTATGTATATACTTACTAATGAGAAAGGAATTAACGGGGCTTCCTGTCTTATCTATAAGGATGTAATTAGGGAGTTTGCCCAGCTTATCAAATCTGACCTTTACATACTACCGGGTAGTATACACGAATTAATTCTCGTACCATGGAGTTGTTCTGAGGATAAAGAACGCTTTAAGAGAATAGTTATGGATATTAACAGCTCTCAGGTTCCTACAGAGGAAGTGTTGTCCGATAATGTATATATGTATTCTCTAGAGAAGGATGCTATTACTATGTAATGAAGTTTCCCTGTATTTAGTCATATATGCCATTGATTGCTATTTCAATTTATTATAAAAAAAACAATCGCACATATTGTTAAAAATTATACTTTCTTTATTTGAATATCTAATATAATGTGATATAATAATAAATTGATGGACAAAAACAATAATTTGAGAGAAAAGAACCCTCAGATTAATATGTATTAAATTTAAGGAGGACATTTCAATGGCAAGGAAAATGAAAACAATGGATGGAAACAACGCAGCAGCTCATGTTTCTTATGCATTTACAGATCTTGCAGCTATCTATCCAATTACCCCTAGCTCGGTTATGGCCGAAGTAACTGACGTATGGTCGGCTCAAGGCAAAAAGAATATATTTGGGCAAGAGGTTAAAGTTGTTGAGATGCAGTCTGAAGCAGGTGCAGCGGGAACGGTTCACGGATCATTAGCTGCCGGTGCATTAACCACTACTTATACTGCATCACAGGGTTTATTATTGATGATACCAAATCTTTATAAAATCGCTGGTGAGTTGCTTCCGGGTGTGTTTCATGTATCAGCTCGTGCATTAGCTAGCCATGCATTATCAATATTTGGAGATCATTCCGACGTATATGCATGTCGTCAAACAGGTGCTGCTATGCTTTGTAGCACTAATCCCCAGGAAGTTATGGATTTAGGCGCAGTTGCTCATTTGGCATCTATAAAGGGAAGATTACCTTTTATACATTTCTTTGATGGTTTTAGAACTTCTCATGAGATTCAGAAGATAGAGATGTGGGATTATAAGGATCTAGAGGATATGGTTGATATGGATGCTGTAGATGCATTCCGTCGTAGGTCATTGAATCCTGAGCGCCCAGTACTTCGTGGATCAGCTCAGAACCCTGACGTATTCTTCCAAGCAAGAGAAGCATGTAATACATATTACGATCAGTTACCAGCTATCGTAGAGGAATATATGGATAAGGTAAACGCTAAGATAGGTACCGATTATAAGTTATTTAACTATTACGGTGCTGATGATGCAGAGCAAGTTATTATCGCTATGGGATCTGTTAGTGATACTATTGAGGAGACCATTGATTTTCTTAATGCTAACGGACAGAAGGTTGGCCTTGTAAAGGTACGTCTATACAGACCTTTCTGTGCAGACCGTTTAGTAGAGGCTATTCCTGCTACTGTTAAGAAGATTTCTGTTCTTGATAGAACTAAGGAGCCTGGATCTTTAGCAGAGCCTTTATATCTGGATGTTGTTGCATCACTTAAGGGCACTCAATTTGAAAGTATTCCTGTTTTCAATGGCCGTTATGGTCTTGGATCCAAGGACACAACACCAGCACAGGTTATAGCAGTATATAATAACACACAGAAGAAGACATTTACCATCGGGATCAAGGATGATGTTACAAACCTATCCCTTGATTTAGATAAGAGCCCTGCTACAACTCCTGAAGGAACAATAAATTGTAAATTCTGGGGTCTTGGTGCTGATGGTACAGTAGGAGCCAATAAAAACTCCATAAAGATCATAGGTGATCACACTGACATGTATGCTCAGGCATACTTTGATTATGACTCAAAGAAATCTGGCGGTGTTACGATGTCACACTTGAGATTTGGTAAGAAGCCGATTAAGTCTACATACCTTATTAATGAAGCTGATTTCGTAGCATGCCATAATCCTTCTTATGTTAGAAAATATAACATGGTGCAGGAAATAAAGGATGGAGGAACATTCTTACTTAACTGTGGCTGGAACATGGAAGAGTTAGAAGCACATCTTCCTGGTCAGGTAAAGCGTTATCTAGCTGAGAATAACATTAAGCTTTATATCATAGATGGTATCAGCATAGGTAGAGAAATAGGTCTTGGTGGACGTATTAATACAGTTCTTCAAGCAGCCTTCTTTAAACTAGCTAATATTATTCCTGTAGACGAAGCAGTAAAATATATGAAGGATGCAGCTACAGCATCATATGGCAGTAAGGGTGAAGCTATTGTTAAGATGAACCATGATGCTATTGACCGTGGTATTACTGATGTCAAGGAAGTAATAGTTCCTGAGCACTGGAAAAATGCTGAGGATGAGGATATATTTGCAAAGGTTAGCGAAGGAAGAAAAGATGTAGTTGACTTTGTAAACAACATACAGACTCCTGTAAGTGCACAGCGTGGTAACGAGCTACCTGTATCTGTATTTGTAGATAATGCTGACGGTACACTTCCTCAAGGATCTTCAGCATACGAGAAACGCGGTATTGCTGTGGATGTCCCTAACTGGGTTCCTGAGAATTGTATTCAGTGTAACTTCTGTGCCTATGTTTGTCCTCATGCTGTAATTCGTCCTGTAGCTATAACAGAGGATGAAGCTAAATCAGCACCTGAAGGAATGAAGAAGACAAAGATGACTGGTATGCCTGAGATGGAGTTTGCTATTACAGTATCTGTACTTGACTGTACAGGATGCGGATCTTGTGCAAATGTATGCCCTGGTAGAAAGGGAGAAAAAGCCCTTATTATGACTCCTTTAGAAGAGAAGCTTGAAGAACAGAAGAGCTTTGAGTATGGATTCTCCTTAGAAGAGAAACCTGAAGTTGCTGCTAAATTCAAGGATGTTACTGTTAAGGGTAGTCAGTTCAAACAGCCTCTATTAGAGTTCTCAGGCGCATGCGCTGGCTGTGGAGAGACACCTTATGCTAAGTTAGTAACACAGCTCTTTGGTGAGAGAATGTTCATAGCCAATGCAACTGGATGTACTTCTATCTGGGGTGGCTCAATGCCTTCTACACCATATACTGTTGGAAAGACTGGAAGAGGACCTGCATGGTCTAACTCCCTATTTGAGGATAATGCAGAATATGGCTATGGTATGATGCTTGCTCAGCAGACTTTAAGAAATAGATTAAAGGTTAAAGTAGAAGAGTTATTGGCTACAACTACTAATGATGAAGTTAAAGTAGCAGCTGAAAGATATCTAGATACCTTTGATAACGGCCGTGAGAACTCCGGTGCTACTATCGCTATGGTAAGAGCATTAGAGGCTTGTAGTTGTGAAGCATGTAAGGATATCTTAAATGATAAAGAGTTTCTATCCAAGAAGTCACAGTGGATATTTGGTGGCGACGGATGGGCTTATGATATTGGCTTTGGTGGCCTAGACCATGTTATTGCCAGTGGCGAGGATGTTAACATTCTTGTATTTGATACAGAGGTATATTCCAACACAGGCGGACAATCCTCTAAGGCTACTCCTACCGGTGCAATTGCACAATTTGCAGCTGCAGGTAAGGAAGTAAAGAAGAAGGATCTTGCACAGATAGCTATGAGTTATGGTTATGTATACGTAGCACAGATAGCTCAAGGTGCAGATTATAACCAGACCATGAAGGCACTGGTTGAAGCAGAAAGCTACAATGGACCTTCCATCGTAATTGCTTATTCACCATGTATTAATCATGGTATAAGAGGTGGAATGGGCACAGCTCAGACAGTGGAGAAGAATGCTGTACTTTCTGGATACTGGCATAACTTCCGTTATGATCCTCGTCTAATTAACGAAGGAAAGAACCCGTTCCAGCTTGACAGTAAGGCTCCGACTCAGGGCTATCAAGATTTCTTAAAGAATGAAGTGCGTTATAGCTCTCTTATAAGACAGAACCCTGAAAGGGCTAAGGAATTGTTCGATAAGGCTGAAAAACAATCTGCAGCTAAATACGAACACCTTAAGAGGCTGGAGGTTTTATATTCTGTAGATGAGCAGAGTGAATAATATCCAATACTAATATAGGCTCTTTTAAAAGAGTGCTAAGGACACATAGGTTTAATACCTATGTGTCCTTATTTAAGTTTGTACAGCATAATCGTATCTTATGGGTACAAGTCTCAAAATAATTTATTTGTTATGTCTTAGTATGTTAGAATAAACTAGAACATTATGCTCTAGGATTGAATGAGAAATTGTTACATGGTAAAATACAGATACCAATCACAATGAGCAAAGCGAGGAAAATGCTATGACTACATATAATTCTATACTTTTTGATGCAGATGATACACTGTTTGACTTTACTGCTTGCGAAAGCGAAGCCTTAAGGCTTGCCTTCAAAAGCTTTGGATATGTGTTAAATGAAGATATAAGAACAAGCTATGGTAAAATCAACGAGGATTTATGGAAACAATACGAAAAGGGTATAATAGATAGGGATATTATAATAAATCAAAGGTTTAGGATTTTATTTGATCGGTTTGATATTAGGGATTATAGCGATGAGTTTATAGAAACCTACCAAGAATTTCTGGGTATGCAGCATTTCTTCATTGAGGATGCCCTTCAATTAATTGAATACCTTTATAAAGAACATGATCTTTATATTGTTACGAATGGACTTACCAGAACACAGCATAGAAGAATTCGTGAGTCCGGCCTAGAAGGCTATTTCAAGAGAGTGTTCGTCTCTGAGGAAACTGGATTTCAGAAGCCAATGAAGGAATACTTCGATTATTGCTTTGAGAGGATTGGTAATGTAAAGCTCGATAAAACTATTATTATCGGGGATTCACTGTCATCTGATATAAAAGGGGGTAACAATGCCGGTATTGCTACATGCTGGTATAATCCCAAAGGGCTGATAAATAATACGGATTCTAAAGTGGATATTGAAATCAGGCATCTTAGGGAATTGTATAAAATATTGTAATAGTATTGGATTAATACACATACTTGAACAAGTGGCCACGCATTCTCGCGACTTTAGTCATGAGAGGTTCACATATACACCACGATAAAACTAACAGACAGGAGGCACAATATGCAAGAACGAAAAGCTAACATTTTAATTCTTACAAATAAGATATTTGAACTTAGTAATCAACATAGGTCTATGGTTATGGATACTGCAAGAGGGGGATATGTAACAGTTAGCTCCCATAGGAATGTAACAGATGAAATGCTTAAAGAGGCTGAGATTATCTATGGATGGCCAAGCCATGATGAGATAAAAAAGGCCATAAGCTTAAGGTGGCTCCATCTTCCCAGTGCAGGAGCGGATGGTTATACAGATTCTAAATTATATATGAGCAAGGAAGTATTGCTTACAACCTCAAGCGGTGTATATGGTAAGCCGATAGCTGAGCATGTATTTGCTATGATTTTATCCTTTAATCGTAATTTGCAAGAATATACCCTATTAAAGCAAGAAAAAAGATGGAGTAATATTCATACTACTAGGGATTTTTATAGTTCAACGGTAGGGATCGTTGGATTTGGAGATATAGGTAAAGAGGTGGCTATAAGAGCAAAGGCTTTAGGAGCAAGGGTTCTTGTGGTTAAGAGAAGGCCTTCTACTATGCCTGACTATGTCGATGAGCAATATATAACAGAGGAGATAGATGAGTTATTAAGTCGGTCTGACTATATAGTTCTCACCCTACCTGCTACTGAAAAGACTAAAGGTATTATATCAAGGGAAAGTTTTAATATTATGAAGCCAGATGCCTTTCTAGTAAATGTAGGCAGAGGTGAGTTGATTGATCAGGATGCTTTGATAGAAGCATTGAAGGATAAGAGGATAGGCGGGGCAGGACTCGATGTTATGACACCCGAGCCTCTACCTTCTGATCATCCTTTATGGGAGCTGCCAAATGTTATGATTACACAGCATAGCTCAGGGATATCAGTAGGAAACGATAAGAGAAGAGTCGATTTGTTTACGGATAATCTGAAACGATATCTCAATAATGAAACACTGAGAAATATAGTGAATTTTGCAGAAGGTTACTAGAAATATATAGCTCATTTCCATTTCATATTTACTAAAATGATGTCGTGACTTATAATGAGTGCTTTTCATTTGTTTGATCTAAGGTGATATCCATAAATCTTCTTAACTTTGATTACCTGCCCTATCCGGAATTCCATATCAGTGGCAGATTTAGGGTTGATCAGCATCCAAGAGAGATATTATCCGACAAACAAGAGATACATTTTATTGAACTAAAGAAGTTTAATAGAGAAAAGAAATGGGATATTAATAGTCCCTTACACCGTTGGCTAAGGTATTTTGATCGTAACCTAGAGGAAGATGAATTAGAGGAGTTGATTAGAATGGATGGAGCAATTGCAAAGGCAGAGAAAAGAACCAAGAGTGTGTCTGCCAGCGAGAAGGAGCTACGCTATTATGAGGCTCTGGAGGATGCAAGAAGGAA
>CAZODB010000061.1:0-11390 GCA_964578425.1 uncultured Herbinix sp. | reverse complement strand
CATTCATCATACCGCCATTATTCGGTATTCCTGGCATGTTGTTTCCCATCGTATTATTATCGGTAGGATAGGGAAAATAATACTGAAAACCAGGCCTAATCGTAATTACATGCCCAACCTGGAGATTTCTGGGGTCTACACCCGGGTTCAATTCCATAATTGAATCCGCTGTAGTGTTAAACACTTGAGCTAGCATCCAAAAGGTGTCATAGGGTCGGACTGTATATCTAATTGTTCCATTCATAATACTTACCATCACCTAAATAAAGTTCTATTTTAGCTTATGATGATTGTTATCAAAAGGTTACAATCTAACTATAAAACCATTACCAGAATACCAACTGCAATTAAAATTCACCGATTATTGCCTTACTCCTTTTAGGTATGCTTTTTGAATCTATTCTATTTATATTTAATATAATTTATAAGACCCTCTGCTTCAATTATTTTTTGCATAAATTTAGGGAAGGACTGCCCCTGATAGTGCTTGTTCTTAGTTATATTAAATACTATTCCACTGTCGAAATCTACTTCTATTACATCATCTGCCTCTATATCCTTGGATGCCTCCGCACACTCTATAATAGGCAGACCTATATTTATAGAGTTACGGTAAAAGATCCTGGCAAATGTTTCGGCGATTACACAGCTGATACCAGAAGCTTTTATAGCTATAGGTGCATGCTCTCTAGATGAGCCGCAGCCGAAATTCTTCCCAGCCACCATAATATCTCCAGAATTTACCCGGCTTATAAAGTCCTTGTCAATATCTATCATGCATTTTTCAGCCAGCTCCTTGGGATCGGAGGTATTTAGATATCTGGCAGGGATTATCACGTCCGTATCCACATTGTCACCATATCGATGTACTATTCCTCTTGCTTTCATATATATTATCATTCCTTTCGATTTACTCGAGGCCAGACAAGTAAAAACTTATGCCTATTGTCTATAACTTTTCTATATACCCAGTTCTCCAGGTCCTGATATCTTACCGGTAACAGCACTGGCAGCAGCGACTGCGGGGCTTGCAAGATATACCTCCGATTCAACATGACCCATGCGTCCGACAAAGTTACGGTTTGTAGTAGATACAGCACGTTCTCCTGCCGCCAAAACTCCCATATGCCCTCCAAGGCATGGTCCACAGGTAGGTGTACTTACCACTGCTCCTGCTTTTATAAATGTTGAAAGCAATCCCTCCTCAAGGGCTTGAAGATAGATTTTCTGAGTAGCGGGAAATATGATAACACGCATACCCTTTGCTACTTTTCTTCCTTCCAGAACTCTTGCGGCTATTCGTAAATCGTCTATTCTTCCGTTAGTACATGAGCCAATAACTACTTGGTCTATCTTAATATCTTCGATATTGTCAATTGTGTGAGTATTTTCCGGCAGATGTGGAAAAGCAACCGTCGACTTAATCTTAGATAAATCTATTTCATAGGTCTTATCATATTCTGCATCCTCATCGGCTCTATATATTGTGTATGGCTTTGTGGAGTGCTCATTTATATATTGAATAGTAAGCTTATCAACTGGAAATATACCATTCTTAGCTCCAGCTTCTATGGCCATATTTGCTATGGTAAAGCGGTCATCTATCGTAAGGTTTTCCACACCATCACCGGCAAACTCCATGGATTTGTACCTGGCACCATCCACTCCTATCATTCCGATTATATGGAGAATGACATCCTTGCCACTAACCCATTTCGACGGTTTTCCTGTAAGGACAAACCGTAGCGCTGATGGTACCTTAAGCCATGCCTGCCCTGTAGCCATACCTGCCGCCATATCCGTGCTTCCTACACCTGTAGAAAAAGCACCCAGGGCACCATAGGTACAGGTATGGGAATCGGCTCCGATTACCACATCTCCTGCCACTACCAGACCTTTCTCCGGAAGGAGTGCATGCTCTATACCCATCTCACCTATTTCAAAATAATTAGTTATATCATGCTCCATCGCAAATTCTCTCATGCATTTACAGTTCTGGGCAGATTTAATATCCTTATTTGGGGTGAAATGATCCGGAACCAAAGCGATTTTATCCTTATCAAATACCTTCTTTGTATTAAGCTTTTCCATTTCCTTTATAGCCACAGGGGCTGTGACATCATTACCAAGAACAAGGTCCAAATCAACCTCTATCAATTGCCCCGCGCTGACCTCTTCTAGCCCTGCATGAGCAGCCAGAATCTTCTGAGTCATAGTCATTCCCATCTTCGTACCTCCTAGTTATTTTCGACCCACCTTATTTATCGCAGTACCAATGGTACCTTTTCCAGTAATCTAGTAATCTGTACCCGGTACAAGTGATCTGTACCCGGTACAAAATACGACCAGCAATCGGTACCGATCACTCAGATCACTCAGATTACTCAGATCACTGGTTCCAAACTAAACCTCACTGGCTATCAAATCACCCATTTTATCGGTCCCAACCAGAGACTTTCCTATTGACATAATGTCGATTGTTCTATAACCCTTCTTAAGCACTTCCTTAACAGCAGCCTCCACTCTATCGGCTTCCTTATCAAGATCAAATGAATATCTTAGCATCATAGCCGCAGAAAGTATGGTGGCTATGGGATTGGCCTTGTTCTGACCTGCGATATCTGGTGCAGATCCGTGGCTAGGTTCATATAGACCTAGCTTGCCTTCTCCAAGACTCGCACTGGCCAACATTCCAATAGAGCCTGTTACCATACTGGCCTCATCAGATAGTATGTCTCCGAACATATTCTCTGTAAGGATTACGTCAAATTGTTTGGGGTCCTTTACAATCTGCATAGCACAATTATCAACCAGCATGTCTGTAAGCTCAACATCGGGATAATCCTCCGCCACTTCCTTGGTAACCTGCCTCCATAGCCTGGAGGAATCCAGGACATTAGCCTTATCCACGCTACAGACTTTTTTTCTTCTCCTTCGTGCTATTTCAAATGCTTGCCTTGCTATTCTGGCTATTTCATTTTCATTGTATACTAAGGTGTCTGTGGCTGTTCTTAGTCCATCCACTTCCTTAGTCCATCTATCACCAAAATACAAGCCCCCTGTCAATTCCCTCATTACAACAAAATCAAAGCCATCTCCTATAATATCCTCTCTTAGGGGACAGGCGCTCTTTAATTCTTTAAATAGGATGGCAGGTCTGATATTTGCATATAAATTAAGGCCTTTTCGAATAGCAAGAAGACCCGCCTCCGGTCGTAGATTAGGAGCTACATCGTACCAGTTAGACTTACCCACATCTCCACCTACAGCACCTAGAAGTACAGAGTCACTGTTCTTAGCGGTCTCAAGTGCTTCCTCTGTTAGGGGGACGCCCGTAGCATCTATGGATACCCCTCCCATAAGGACTTCGGTATAGCTAAAGCTATGTCCATACTTTGTTCCTACAGCGTCAAGCACCTTTCTTGTTTCTCTAATAATCTCCGGTCCGATACCATCACCGGGAATTAGTGCAATATTATAATCCATGAAAGCTTTCCTCCTGATTTTATTTTCTTATTGCTATTTTATCATATGCATTGATATAATTGAAATATATATTAAGAATGTCTACTATAACTCATAGTTATGAAACAATCCATATAATAATAACAAGCCATAATAAGATGCATCAATGTCGATCTGTTAAACAATAAACTCTAGTAGTGATGCTAGAAGCTCGTGACTTTAGTTATGGGAGGTTCACGAGATTTAATAAAAGGAGGTAGTATGAATAATTTATCCTTATATCATGTATTTAACTGCGTGGCTGAGACGGGAAATATCTCACAGGCAGCCAGACTTCTATATGTAAGCCAGCCAGCTGTCAGCAAGTCAATATCTAGCCTTGAGGAAAGCATGAACCTGACCTTGTTCATAAGAAACTCTAGGGGAGTTAAGCTTACTGAGGAGGGAGAGCTTCTATATCAATATACCAAGGAGGCTTTTGATATACTAAGGCAAGGCGAAGAACGTCTGGCATATATGAAGGAGCTTGGGGTGGGACACCTTAGAATTGGAGTTAGCTCTACCCTTTGTAAATATGTCCTGCTGCCCTATCTTAATCGTTTCCTAAAGGCATATCCTCATATAAAAATCACTATAGAGAGTCAGTCTACGGTTCATACCCTAAAGCAGCTTGAAAGCAATTCTCTAGACATAGGTCTAGTGGCACAGCCCACTAGTCAAAAAACACATAAATTCATACCCTTATATGATATTGAGGATGTTTTTGTCGCTACTGGTGACTATCTTGATAATCTTCGCCTAAGAGAAAAGGATAAGGATATATTTGCCACAGCCAATGTAATGCTACTGGATGAAGAAAATATATCCCGCATGTATATCGATAAATATTTTAATGAAAATAATATTCATCCACAGCACATTCTCGAGGTTAGTAGCATGGATTTGCTTATCGAATTTGCAAAAACAGGAATAGGAGTCGGCTGTGTTGTAAAGGAGTTTATTACTGATGAGCTAGAAAATGGACAGTTAATACAAATTCCCTTAAAAAAACTTATAAACAAAAGAGAGATCGGCTTTTGTTATAACAAAGTCGCCTATCTCTCAGATTCTATGACAAAACTTATTGAATTCGTAAATGCCAAATAATATAAATATGCTGATAAAACATTTAATTAATAATTGAATTACTGTTATGACCAATAGTCTGCCATATTAATTTGCCGGCAAGGTCTGCATAGGAGGAGATATATATGGAGGAACTACATCCACAAGATAATCAGCGGATACATACCTGACTTCATTATGATATAGAAATTCGGCCCATTCCCCATCTATAGAGATGACATCAATGGCTTCAGTGTGAACCAAAAATCCTACAACATTATCCTCATCTGAGGTAGGTGCTGACCTAACATTAAGAATAGCTCCATATGAACTAAGCTTAACATATTTTGTATCTGTCTCACCTGCATAGACTGGTTCACCCTCATCAGGTATTACTGACGGCTCCTCTAAATCATCTAGGGGATCATCCGGCACTACTACATCATCATCATCTGTAAATGCAGGCGGTAGTACAGGAATAAAATTTGTCTCTTCGTCATTCCCTTTACAAGCTGCAAAAAGCAGTACTGCCCCTGTCATTATTATATACATTAAACTCTTCTTCATGTCATATCACTCCAACCATATTAAACTACATAATCCGTACCGGGTACAGTACCCTTGGTACGGTACCTTTATAATCATAGCATAATTGTACCAGAGTTCCAACTGTTTTTTGTTCTTTTTTATGGTATCAGATACCGTTACAGATAAAATTTGTACCAGGTACCGGCTACTGGTACCGGCTACTGGTACCGAATATGTGGCACAGTATTTACGAGATTTGTACCCGGTACGGTACCAGGTACGGTACCGGGTACCGCCATTGTTGGTACCGCCATTGTTGCCACCATAAAGCTATATTTACAGATTTTCGTTCCTAATCCCATCCAGTATATTTTCGTTTCTTATTTTGCTCATGGAATACATCATGCTAATAAATACCACAAGAAATACACTTAGAATACTAATTAATATACTTCCGCTTGGCAGGTAGAAATCCATATCCACCCCATTTTCTATTGCTTTATAGATAAGATAAGTTACTCCAATAGAGGCCGGAAGACCATATAATAACGCTTTAAGTCCATAGAATATACATTCATAGTTTAGCATTTTATTAAAGCTACTATTGGTCATCCCTACAGATTTTAGCATGGCGAATTCACGTCTCCTTAAGTTGACATTGGTCGATATAGTATTGAAGACATTTGCTATGGTTATTAAGGATATCAGTACAATAAATCCGTATGCAAATACTGTTATGATGGTGATAATATTTCGGCTGCTCTGTATTTGCTCTGCTATATTTTGCACACTTAAAGACAGCATCCCTCCTGTTATTATAATTTGATCTACTTTCTTTATGGTCGCCATAGGATCCTTTGCTGCAAAAAACATGCTTTCAGCATTCCATTGATCCTTAAGCTCCGAAAAGCTTGTATCCAGCTGATTCTCACCGATGATAATTATTAATGAATTCATATAGGAGTAATCCTCCACTCCAAAGGGGGCCATATCAGCATAGGCTGCAATATTTACATCAACCCCCTTAAATTCACCATCCTTACCCAAATACTCTATGGCTAATGAATCAAGGGACTTATCCTTTAATATCCTGGTATTATTGTATCTCTGGTCTATTTGGTTATAATAATGTTGATTATCAATAATTATTGCAGACCTTTTATCATTAGCTAATATATGGTCCTCTTTTAATCCTATTTCATCTAAATACTCCAAAAATGTATCATGATCCACACTATATATATTGACACCTACATCAAGCTCTTCAATTTCATCCACATTCAAATCATAGAGCTGTGCCATCCTCTGATAGTGGTCACTATCTATATACTTTTTTGCAATCTTTGTGCGCAGACTAAACATCCTAACTAATGAGCCCTGCTTGATATCATTCAATTCTAAAATATCCTTATATACATCTCTGTCTATATTCTCTATTTCTTCTTTATCATATCTATAATTACTAAATACAAAGTCGTAATCAGTATCCTCATAAACATTGCTAACACTGTCCCTTAGATACATGCCAAACGCAGAAGCGGATACGAACAAGACTACGCTGATAAATAATGATATAACTGTACTTCTGTAGCGGCGACGATTCCTTTTTAGGTTCTTTAAGGCTATATCCCCTTCCAATCCAAATAGCTTTCGTGTAAGCTTTGATGTCTTCACCCTCTTCGACGTTAGCTTGACATCGCTAGTTTGCCTTATAGCATCCATAGCAGAAATCCTCTTGCTACGTCTTGCAGGTATAGATGCAGATATAAGAATTGTAATTAAGGCTAGTAGTGCAGCGCTTACGATTGCCGGTACAGATACAGATAAGGATAAGCTAATATGATAATTAGTAGGCAGGAAGCTGGTCAGCTGATATCTCAGAAGATATAGGGTAGTGCCAATTCCTGCAATACCCGCTAGAACTCCAAAAGGAATACCTATCACCGCTATGATTAAGGATTCAAAGAAGATGGAATTACTTCTCTGCCTAGCAGTTGCCCCTGCTGAAGATAATAGGCCAAACTGCTTGACCCTCTCGCTTAATGATATAGAGAAGGAATTATATATAAGCGATATTGAACCTACCATAATAAGTACAATTAGTATGGCTCCTAAGCTATATAGAACACTATTAAAACCACTATTTAGACTAATACCCATATACCTTAATAATTCACTATTGTAACCATAGTCTTCTATATCTAATTCACTAGCTAAATTCTCAATTAATGATATGACTTTTCTGGGACTCTTCGCCTTCATATAAGCATTAAGCCTCTTATTATCCATATCATCTACATTCATCTTGGTGATAACTGTATATCCAGGGTTGGAGTAATTCTCAAATTCATAGGCTAGTCGTTTGCTGATACCCACAATAGTAAATGTTCTGCTTTCCTTAATATCCAAGGACTCGATTATTTCATCGTTTTCACCAATATAATATTCATTCATAGCGGTTATAACAGTTCCATCATCCAGCACCCTTTCACCAATATCTAGGGCAAGCTTATCTCCAACATTGAATTGTACTCCACCATTGGTTCTAATGTGCTCTGAAATCAGTAATTCATCATTAGCTTGAGGAAGTCTTCCACTAACTAGCCTAATAGGTAGAGTGTCAAATGCCCTATCATCAATCTCTAATAGACGTAGGTAGGGCTTGTAATTATTATTACTACCATCCAAGATGGCAAAGCCTTTCAAATTAGTCAAGGCAACCTTTTCTAACGCATCATTTTCCCGAAGAGAGCTATGATCCTCCATATCTATATTATAAAGGACACCATGCCAGTCACCCTTATCTACAATTGTATAATCCATCACATAGTTCTGAAGACTGGATATAAATGTTGTAACCGCTGTTATCATAGATGCTGATAGGATTACTCCTATAATTGTGACTATAGTACGAGTCTTATTCTTTAACAATCCCTTTAAAGTAACCTTGTTCATTATATTCATTACCTAATCACCTCGTCCTTAGCAATTCGACCATCCTCAATACTAATGATTCTATTTGCCTGTAGTGCGATTTTCTCATCATGGGTAATGATAATCAAGGTCTGATTATATTTCTGGTTATACAGCTTTAGTAGGCTTATTATTTCTTCGCTGTTCTTACTATCTAGGTTACCGGTAGGCTCATCGGCCAATACTATGGCAGGGTTATTCACTAAAGCACGACCAATGGATACCCTTTGCTGTTGTCCTCCTGATAGCTGATTGGGCAAATGCTCCAGTCTGTCCCCTACACCTAGGGTATTTATCAGCTCCTGCAGGTCATCTTGTTTTACATTTCTATCATCAAGCAATAATGGTAATGTGATATTCTCCTCAACATTTAGAACCGGTATTAGGTTATAGAACTGATATATAAGCCCAATTTGTCTTCTTCTGAATATGGCCAGCTTAGTATCATTAAGCTTATAAATATCTGTACCATCTATATATACCTTCCCAGAGGATGGAGTATCTACACCTCCAAGCATGTGCAAAAGGGTGGACTTACCAGAACCAGATGGTCCTATTATAGCGATAAACTCCCCCTTTTCTACTGTAAATGATACATGGTCCAAAGCCGTAACGGCTGTATCACCTTTGCCATATATTTTCGTAAGATTTTCTACTCGTAATATCTCCATATCTTCTTTCATTCCTTCCTTCCTTATTCCTCTTAACCTTAATTGGCTTAACCAAGAGCATTAGGCCTAATATCATCTCAAAAAAATGAAGTTCTAACCCTACTCTTAAAAGGTCATCCAGAGTTCTTGATCATGTATGAGTATACAATAGGGAGATGACAGCTCGGTGACTATTAATCTTACAAAATTGTCACTTAATAAATCATTCTAGATAAATACCATATCCCCCCAAGCATAAGCGGGGATTCCAAAGTTGTTAAATAACTGATTTATATAATCTAACAGAGAACTTACTTCCCTTTCCCAATTCACTTTCAACCTGTATATCACCCTGTTGATTCTTGATAATACTATATGACATGGCCAATCCAATTCCCACGCTATCAGAAGAGGCATTCTGTCCTCGATAAAATCTGGTAAATATATGGGGCAAATCCTCTCTTCGTATACCTGTCCCATTATCTGATATGATTATTTCAGAATACAAAATATTACTATAAACCGATAGGCTTATGTGACCATTCATGGGGGTATGCTCTATACAGTTCTTTAAAATATTAATCAGGGCTTCCCTAGTCCACATCTCATCACATACTATCTCTAGATTATCCACTTTTTTGTCATAGGTAATACCCTTTATCTCCATAGGTATCAGAAATGGATGAAGAACACTTTCAATCAAACTAGGTGTAAAAATGATGTCTTGCTTCATTTTAACAACACCGGCATCTAGCCTGGACATTTTAAGAAGAGATGCCACAAGCCAGTCTATTCGCTCCAATTGAGCATTTATAAGATTGGTGAATTCATATCGTTTATCTGTGGGCAGCTTCTCATCTTGAAGTAAATCCACCATCATCACCATTGATGTTAGAGGCGTCTTAAGCTGATGGGATATCTCTGCCATTTGATTAGATAGAAGCACCTTATCATGCTGCAGTAGCTCATTGTATTCAGTAAGCATCAGAGTCACCTTATATATATCACTTTTTAGAATGCTTAGCTCACCTTCTTTGTTATCACGAATATCCATAGAGTAATCGCCTAAAGATACACGTCTTAAGTATTCGGATAACTCTCTAAGATCCTTATACCTGTTTAGGGTAAATACTTGAAATACAGTGCACAACAAAAAGACCGTAATCATAACCATAAGCCCGGCCCTTATACTTAGGGAGTAACTTATTATGGTCATAATTATAGCTATTACAATTATAAGTAAGCTGATTTGTTTTGCTTCTTTATTTCTAAAATAAAACATCCATCTACTCCATACCTGATATTCTAAGGCCTATATTCTATATCCGAGACCTCTTTCAGTCTTTATAATTGTTGGGTTCTGGGGATCATCTTCTATCTTTTCCCGGAGACGCTTGATATAGACTGTCAGGGTGTTATCATTGACAAATTCACCCGACACATCCCATATGCTTTCTAGTAGTTGATTTCTTGTGATGATCTGTCCTTCATTGTTGATCAGGGTAAGAAACAGTCTATATTCCAAGGCAGTCAAAAATAAATCTTCTCCATTCTTTCTGACCTTTCCTTCTGCTATATTAACCTCTACATTACCATAATGAGATATCTGATTCTCACCGGATTTCCTTTCAGTTCTACGAAGCACACTTCGGATTCTGGATTGTAATTCTCTAATGCGAAAGGGCTTGGTGATATAATCATCTCCACCAATATCAAGCCCCATGACTATACTACCTTCATCATCTCTTGCAGTCAAAAATATTACAGGGACATCCTTCTTCTCCTTTAGTAGCTTACACAGCTCAAAACCATTGCCGTCAGGTAATGAAATATCTAGAAGAGCTATGTCGAATTCCTCATTCATAATAGCTTTCTTAGCAGTGGCTCCATTATTACATACAACCACCTCATAATTCTCTTGCTGCAGTGAGTACTCCAATCCCAGTGCTATAGCCTCATCATCTTCAACTAATAAAAGTCTCTTCATATACATCACCTCTCATGCGCTTCAAAATGCAAGCTAAACATTAACTCTATTCTAGCATATGAGTTTACCATATACTAACACAAAATCATATAATAAAATCGGTACCAGGTACCGGCTACTGGTACCTGGTACCGATTATGTGGCACCGTATATGCTACTGTATTTTAGTTTTCTAAAAATTGGTATTGTGACAGATACAGCTCTTGGTATAGGCCTTTCTTGGCTATGAGCTCATCGTGGGTTCCCATCTCAGCTATGCGGCCTTCATCAATATATAGGATGCAGGTAGCATTCTTTATGGTAGATAGGCGATGGGCGATTATAAAGGATGTCCTATCCTTTAAGAGCTTCTTTAGACCTTCCTGAAGTAGTATCTCTGTCTCTGTGTCTATGCTGGAGGTTGCCTCATCAAGAATCAATATCTTAGGATCTGCAAGCAAGGCTCTGGCAAAGCTAATAAGCTGTCTTTGACCGACGGATAATCTGGTTCCCCGTTCATTTACCTCGGTTTCATATCCCTTCTCCAGCTCTGTTATAAATTCATGAGCCCTTACTGTCTTGGCCGCTTCTATTACCTTATCATCCTCAGCCTCCATATTACCGTAACGGATATTATCTAATATAGTACCCGAGAAGGTAAAGCTATCCTGTAGCATGACTCCCATTTGCTTTCTAAGAGATTT
>CAZODB010000060.1:3266-11400 GCA_964578425.1 uncultured Herbinix sp. | reverse complement strand
TTTCATATATTATATATCCAAGGTTAGCTGTTCTATCTCCTCTTCAGCCTGAAGCTTGAAGTCCTCTAGCTTTTCGGGGTTTATTGCAGGAAGCAAATCTAATGATTGTAAGCCGAAGCTTCGTAAAAAATCTTCTGTGGTACCAAATAATATGGGTCTTCCCGGTGCATCCATCCTACCTAATTCACAGATAAGATTATATTCCAATAACTTATTTATAGGATGATCGGATTTAACTCCACGAATTGCCTCAACCTGAAGTCTTGTTATAGGTTGCTTATATGCTATAATTGATAAGGTCTCAAGTAAAACCTCTGTTAATATATGCTTTTTAGGAATATGTGTTATCTTTATAATGGATTCATACATAGATGCTTTTGTACATAATTGGTATGCTCCATCAAGCTCAATTATATGTATCCCTCTACTATCATCATCATAATTATCCATCATTTTCTGTAATACTTTTCTAGTTGTTTCCTCATCATGATTGATAGCTAAAGCTAATCTATCAAGCTCTACTGCCTCACCCATAGTAAAAAGTATGGCTTCTAACTGTGCTTCTATTAATTTCAATCCCACTTAAAATCCTGCCTCCTCCATAGTAATAATATCTGAAGCCAGATATGTAATCCGGATATCATCAAAGATATGCTCCTGTTCAATCCTTATCCTACCCAGCTTTATCAACTCTAAAATACCAAGAAAGGTAACAATAATTTCCATCTTGGTGGTTTGTTCCTCTAAAATATTTCTAAAATAAAACATCCCATGTTCTAAACCGTATTTCTGTATTTGTATGAATATATCTGCTAGATCAAATTCCTCTTGCTCTATAGTTCCAAACTTACTCCTGATAGGATCTATCTTATCAGATTGCTTTTTGACGATAGAAGTAAATATTTCATGAAGCTTTGATAGGGTTAGATCACCCAGTAATTTACTAACATCGATTTCTTCCTTAAATTCTGCTATTTCTTTAGGAATTGACGGTGATTTAAACATTATTCTAGATGCATCTTCCTGCTTGTCCCTTAGCTGGTCAGAAGCATATTTGTACATTTTATATTCTAAAAGCCTGTCCACCAGCTCCTGCCTTGGGTCAATCTCATCCTCTTCTTCGGTGGCAGGAGCAGGTAAGAGCATGCGGGATTTAATATTGATTAATATAGCTGCCATAACAAGAAATTCGCTCATTAATTCAAGGTTTTTTGTTTCCATAAGCTGTATGTACTCCAGATATTGCTCTGTAATCTCCACAATAGGAATATCGTATATATTTATTTTGTTTTTATCAATTAAATGAAGCAGAAGGTCTAAGGGCCCCTCAAATGCATCTAATTTTATTTGAATACTCATAATACCCCCTTCATAAATATAAGATAATATATGGTTGTTTAATCAATGCAGTAATGTTATCTGCACTAGCTCAGGGGGATTAAAAATCCTTGGCATTATGGAATGACTGCCTAAGCCCCTGGACACAACCATGCGACAGTCATCTTCTACAAATAGACCTGAATCATATTTGGGAAAAAGCTTAACCTGAGGAGATATGACTCCTCCGACAAAGGGTATTCGTATCAGACCACCATGCATATGTCCTGATAAAACCAAGTCCGCACCCCAATGATAATAAGCAGAAAAATATATTGGATTATGTGCTATCAGTAAATGATAACCCTCTTCATCACTGTCTCCGATTTTACTACTAATATCATCTTGTTCATTCAAGGACTTATTATTATTTTCATAGAAATCACCTGAAATTGAAAGCCCTGTAATTATTAGACTACTATCTTTATATTTTAGCGTAATACTCTTATTATCTAAAAGATATACACCAAGCCGTTTAAGCTCATCCTTATATTTACACCATGAATCATAAAGTGGAGCTAATTCTTTATTTGTAATCTCATCCTTGCTATATGCTAGGTCTTCAAAATATTGCTCATGGTTACCATAGGCATAGTAAACCGGATAATGCTCTGAGATATCCTTAATAAGACTATATGCTTTCCCAGGATAGCAGGGCTTTCTTTTTACAACCATGTCCCCTGCTATTATAACAAAATCTGGTTTCTGTTCAATGATTTTTTTTATAAGTCTTTTATTATCTTTACCGAAATTCTTATTATGAAGATCAGATAGAAGTAGAAATGATAAGCCATAAACATCCTTACCAAGTGTATTTGAATGTATAATATATTTTGTCCTTACTAATATTCTTTGTTCAAGGCAGGACCATAGTATAAATAAAAAGAACAATCCACTAATAATCCAAACAGATGTCATTATATCTCCTTTCAGGCCTTCTGACATATCAAACCTTTACTATCCATTATAATATAACTGTAAGCATAAAGAGTGTCAATAAAGATTATTCTTGTAGTCTGCTACAAATAGGACGTCTGCTCAAAATAAATATTATTGAGCAGACTATTAGTTATATGGTTTTGAACAGATTGTTTACACATATATATTATGTATTTTTTAATATTATAGAATTTAGTTGTAGGATAGGAAATATCTCTTAAGAGACTTGATGAAGTTATCTTTATATCCTGCTTTTTTAATATTTTCTTTTGAAAGAATATCCACTCTTCCTATCTCTTCATTATCATAATAATATATAATATCACCAATTTTGTCCTCAGTGGTAACTGGGGCTGGAACCTTCTCATATAATATTATTTCTTTTCTTATATTTTCTGGTGTTTTTCCCTTAGGGCATAGATATGAGAAGTCACCACTTATTTTACCGTAGGTATAATCTAATACTCCCTTTGTAATTCTGATCGGCTCTAGGCTGATATCCTTAAGGTCATCAACAAAGACCGAATAATTTGCATAGCCGTAATTTAATAGCTTGGCTGCTTCCATAAATCTTGTTTTTGTATCAGGAGCCGCCATTATTACTGCAATCAAATCCATATTATCTCGCCTCGCTGTAGCTGACAAGCAATATTTTGCTATACTTGTGGAACCAGTTTTTAATCCAGTTATTCCCTTATAGGACCTTATAAGCTTATTGGTATTAGTTAAGCCGAACTCTGAACGTCCTTTTTTTGTTGTATGTACAAATGTATCCATCCAGACAGTTGCATAATTGCTTATTTGAGGGAACCTTGTTATTAGCTCTCTTGACATTATAGCTATGTCATAAGCTGTAGTATAATGATTATCAGCATCTAATCCAGTGCAGTTAACAAAGTTTGTATTATTCATGCCCAGCTCTTTTGCTCTTTGGTTCATTCTGGCCACGAATTCTTCATGAGAGCCAGCAATATGCTCTGCCATTGCTACTGAGGCGTCATTTGCGCTGGAAATACTTATGCATCTTATCAATGTATCTACATTTTGAACCTCGTAAGGCTCAAGGTAAACCTGCGATCCACCCATTGATGCAGCGTGCTCAGTTATACTTACATCCTCCATTAGGCTGATTTTACCTTCCTCCAAGGCTTCAAAAATCAATAACAATGTCATGACCTTTGTTACACTTGCCGGTGGAAGTCTTTCATCCTTGTTCTTTTCGTAGATAACTGTGCCTGTTGACCCCTCTATTAATATTGCAGATGGTGATAATAGGTCAAATTGTGTATCTGTTATTGCCGTAACAGGAATAACATCATTTATCTCAGGTTTAGTTGAATTAATATTAGCTTTTATTATAACATTAGGTAATAAAAGGACTAAAACAAATAAAAAGAGCAGGGCAGTTGTTTTTTTCATATTATACTCCGATAAATACTATTATTATTATTTTAATCCATGCTATACTATTTTAGACCTATCCTTATATAAATTTGTCTACAAAATTTTATCTTATTTAACTATAACGGTGCATTTTAGAATCTTACCCTTCACTTTGACTGTTATTGTTGTTTTACCTGCTTGTTTCGCTTTAACATTACCTAGCATATTTACAGTAGCCACTTTAGGATTGCTACTTTTATATCGTGCAAAGAATACTGGTCCCTTTACTCCTAACCTTTGAGCTTCACCAACCTTTAGATTAAGTCTTTTCTTATTCAAATCTATGACCTTAACACGGCATTTTAGCTCTCTACCATCAACCTTTGCAACTATAAAGGCTTTCCCTGTTTGATAAGCATATACTCTTCCGTTGAAATTTACACCTGCCACGCGAAAATTCGTCGAATGAAATGATACCCTTTTATTAATTCTATATACAAATACTCGATACTCCTCGCCCTTTACAAGATATACCTCCTGCCTGTTAAGATGCAGACTAAAGGGAAGAATAATACCTTTTCGATAAAAAAGGCTAGAGTTTCTATATAATGAAAACACAATTAATAATAATATAATTGAAATAATAAATCCTTTATATGGCTTATTCGAATTATTCTTCTTATTATTAGCTGAAAACATGTAATCCTCCATTGCAGCATAAAATATAATGCACTATATTTGCTTATTATATTTTATGAGACAAAAGATAAATATTACTCTATTTTCATAACTCCATCCTTAGTAACTACAGAATAAATATATGGTGGTCGCTTGATTTTTTCCTTACTAATTATATAAGCATTTATAAGCCTCTTTTTAGCCTCTTTTCTTTTTCCATCATCATTTGCATACAAGGTAGCAATAGTTTCATTTTTAGATACCTTATCACCTAGTTTTTTATTTATAACAATTCCTACACTCAAATCTATCTTACTATCCTTTGTAAGTCGTCCACCACCTAGAATCAAGGAAGCCATACCAATCTCATCGGTTTTTATTTCATTTACATAACCATCTGAAGGAGATTTCACCTCATAGTGTATACTAGCTGTCTTTAGTAACTCGGGATTATAGACAAATTCACTATCCCCACCCTGAGCATGAATGAACTGCGCCATCTTTTCTAAAGCGGATTTATTTTTTATTGTCTCAAATAATAGCTCCCGGCCTTCCTTGGCTGTCCGGACCCTTCCCGCTCCAAGTAGCATATAGGAGGCCAGCGTGATGCTTACCTCAAGTAAATCCTCCGAACCTTGTCCATAAAGGGTTTCTATAGCTTCTCTTACCTCAAGTGCATTACCTACAGCTCTTCCCAAAGGCTGATTCATATCTGTAATAACTGCATAGGTAGGCTTACCTGCTATTGTTCCTATTTGTACCATTTCTTTGGCTAAAGCAAGCGATTCTTCGTAGTCCTTCATAAATGCTCCGCTTCCGGTCTTAACATCCAATACTATGACATCCGCTCCTGATGCTATCTTCTTACTCATGATACTAGATGCAATAAGGGACATATTATCTACTGTGGCAGTTACATCCCTAAGTGCATATATTTTTTTATCTGCGGGGGCTAAATTAGCTGTCTGACCTACGATAGCCAGCTTTAGATTATTTATATTATCAATAAATTGTTCAGAGCCTAGATTGGTAGAAAATCCGGGAAAGCTTTCAAGCTTATCTATAGTTCCCCCTGTGTGTCCAAGACCTCTTCCTGACATCTTGGCAACTGGTATTCCTAGAGATGCTACCATAGGACTTAATATTAGGGATGTCTTATCTCCCACACCTCCGGTACTGTGTTTGTCTACCTTTATTCCATGGATAGCTGATAAATCTAAAATATCTCCGCTATTTGCCATAGCAAGAGTGAAATTAGCTGTCTCCTCATGGGTCATTTTATTTAGGCAAACTGCCATTAAAAATGCGGACATCTGATAATCTGGTATATCAGCCTTTGTATAACCTTCAATTATAAATTCGATTTCTTCTTTATTAAGCTCACCCTTATTTTTCTTTTTGTTAATTAGATCATACATCTGCATCTGACATCACTCCAATCTTTTTGTTATAGAAAAATAAATTCTTTTATAGATAGTATAACACTTTTTAAAAGTTTACCACATGTAATCTATTAATATAATAGTAGTGTCCATCCTATTATATAAAAATCTCTTCGCTAAGGATGGGCACTCACTCGCTTTGTATATTGCCAGCGAAGCTCTTTCTTGTTTGATTTATATATTGACGAAAGTAGCAATTAATTATACAATAAAGCAAAACTAAAATTAAGATAATATGTAACTAAATGTCAAGCATTGCAGTAGCAGTAGAATGGAGAATAATATGAGCTTTGAATTTGTAAGAGAGGTTATCTCACCAAGAGAATTATTAGATACTTATCCCTTGCCTAAGAAGGATGTAATCAGAAAAAAAGAAAGGGATAATGAAATAAAAAGGATCATTACAGGAGAATCGGATAAATTTCTTCTTATTATTGGTCCATGCTCTGCAGATCATGAGGACGCCGTATGTGATTATATATTAAGACTTGCAAGGGTACAGGAGAAGGTTTCGGATAAATTGCTTCTGATTCCAAGAATATATACCAATAAACCCAGAACTACAGGCGAAGGCTATAAGGGCATGGTTCATCAGCCAGATCCCGAAAAAGAGCCTGATATGCAGGAAGGCCTAATTGCTATGAGAAAGATGCATCTTCGCGCTATTGCTGAATCAGGTCTTACTGTAGCTGATGAAATGCTTTATCCCGAGAATTGGCCCTATGTGGAGGATATTCTTTCTTATGTTGCTGTAGGAGCTCGCTCTGTAGAAAATCAGCAACATAGACTTACCATAAGCGGTATGGAGATACCTGCCGGCATGAAGAACCCCACCAGTGGAGATCTTTCAGTTATGTTAAATTCTGTTGTGGCCGCTCAGAAAAGCCATACATTTCTTTATCGTAAATGGGAAGTAAATACCTCGGGAAATCCTCTGGCGCACACAATACTTCGTGGAGCGGTGAATAAGCATGGTCAGGCTATACCTAACTACCATTACGAAGACCTTATGCGCCTACTTGAGATGTATGAGGAAAGGGATCTAAAATACCCCGCAGCCATTATAGACGCTAATCATGCTAATTCCAATAAGGTTTATTCAGAACAACCCCGTATAATTAAGGAGGTTCTTCACAGTAGAAGAATTAGCCCTGAAATCGCCAAGCTTGTAAAGGGTGTAATGATTGAAAGCTATATTGAAAGCGGCAGTCAAAAAATCTCTAGCCATGTCTATGGCAAATCAATAACGGATCCTTGCCTTGGATGGGATGAATCCGAAAAACTCATATACACTATTGCAGAACACTTATAAAAATGAGGCTGTCTCAAAAACAGCCTCATTTTTTACGCGCTTTGTATATTGCCTGCGAAACTCTTTCTTATGCCCTGGGATGGGTGTTTGTATATACTTCACGGCTGTTTTGATAGCTATGTGTTAGATATAGCTGGGTTGTACTTATGTCTGTGTGACCAAGAAATTTTTGTACGACGCCTATATCCGCTCCGTTATCTATCATATGGGAGGCAAAGGAATGCCTAATGATATTGGGATTTATATCTTCTATACCTACTTCTCTGGCATATACTTTTAATATTTTCCAAAAGCCTTGTCTACTAAGCTGCTGGCCCTGACTATTTAAGAATAAATATGCATTATTTGTATTGCCTAATATGCTTTCTCTAATATCAATATAGGATTTAAGAGCAGTCTTAGCTACATTTCCAAAGGGTATGCTTCTTTCCTTCTTATCTCCACAGGTAAGATATCTTCCTGATAGGTTAATATCCGAAATCTTAACATTGGTAAGCTCTGACACCTTCATGCCTGTGGCATACATAAGCTCCATCATGGCTTTATCACGAATACCCTTACTTGTGTTTACATTAGGTTGATTAAGCAAGGCTGATATCTTGTTTTGATCTAATACCCGAGGGGGTTTCTTTACTACCTTTGGTGCCTTAATGCGCTCAGAAGGATCACCCTTAATGCTTCCCTTCTTTAAAAGAAATAATAAAAATGCTTTCATGGAAGCAATATGTCTTGATACAGTTGATGGTGACAATCCTTCCTTCTCCAAGGAAAGTACAAAGGAATTAAGGCTTGTCTCTGTTATTTTTGACGTATTCTCGATTCCTAGTTGGCTAAGATAGGTTTCTAATCTACTCAAGTCATTCTGATAGGCTCTGATAGTGTTCAGTGAAGATTGCTTAACATCCTGAAGATAAGCGGTGAAATCCTCAATATGCTGCTTCATTTTCAAACCTCCTTGATAAAGATAAAAAAATCACATCTAACAACGGAGGTTTTACCTCCT
>CAZODB010000060.1:0-3166 GCA_964578425.1 uncultured Herbinix sp. | reverse complement strand
TTTTGCTTTTTTATGTAATAAATCCCAAGGTTTTCTTAAGTAAAAATGAGCCAACATATGCCTCTAGAAAGCTTCCTAATACTATAAGAAAAGATAAGAAAACAAATAAAACCAAATGTGATTTTAATTGCCTTATGATTGTCCCCATATAGTCTCTATTTTCATGATATATGGATCTGCTAAGGTTGTATCCTTTGTGTATGCATAATAATATGATAGGCAGATATATGATGCCATGGGGAAATTTATATGTAAGAATAAGCAAAAAACCTTTAAATCCGTACTGCATTGCAATAGCAGAAATGAAAAAACCGGTTGAAAATCCAAAGGTTATAATTTTAAGTATGATATACGGAATTCCTAATATGGTTATTGAAAGCATCCAAAACACAAGTAATTCTCTAAAGTTTTTACCCAGTATATAAAGGAATAGACCCGAATAATTAATATTTTCTCTGACAATCTCAGTGAATACTATATTATGATAGCTCATCATTCTATCATAATAAAAGGTTCTGAACATGTTGGCCGATAATACACCAAAAAACAATCCTATGATTATGAGGAGGATTGAAAATTGTAATATATTAAGTCTTTGTAGCTTAAACCTAATTTGTTTGATAGCACATCCCGCCTTATCTCTTATTTGACAAACTAGAGAATCCTATGTTTTTTCTCTCACATTGTCAATAAATTAATATGACAGGATTATAAAAATAGAACAAGTTATGTACTATACCTTTTCTCCAAAGATTAATTTTCTGATAGCTCTATAGCTCTTTTGTAGCATGCATCGGTTGCTTTCATAATAGCATTTCGAAATCCATTCTCTTCTAGAGCTTTTATGGCGGCTATGGTTGTTCCACCCGGTGAACACACCTTATCCTTAAGTAGACCGGGATGCTCCCCTGTCTCCAATACCATAGAGGCTGCACCCACAACAGTCTGTGCCACAAGAGTATATGCCTTATCTCTGGATATCCCTAGACTAACCACACTATCAGCCAGAGCCTCTATAAAGGTATATACATATGCTGGTGAGCTGCCGCTAGCACAGGTCACTGCGTTCATCAAATTCTCACTAAATACTTCATATTCTCCAAAGGAGCGAAAGAAGCTATCTAATTGAGCTTTCTCCTTATCATGGAATATATCAGAGGAAAAGCTTACCCCAGTAGAGCCCTTAAAAAGCAGTGCGGGAGTATTTGGCATCGCTCTAACCACTCTTGTCTCTGTTCCTAAAACAGACTTAATTGATTTGATATTCACACCGGCTGCCATGGATATTATTATATGCTTTACAGTAACTAAGCCCTTTATCTCTTCTAAAACCTCTGAAAAGCTCTGAGGTTTTATAGCCAGAACAAGATATTTACAATTACTAATCACTGCCAAATTATTATTCTCAGGTGGTATATCAAGCTGTTTCATGATCAAGGAGCAGTTTTCTTTAGAAGCATCATAATATATTGTATCATTCTTTCCAAAGACTTTATATGAAGCCTTAAGTAGTGCTGAACCCATATTACCCACACCAATAAATCCAAACAAAGCCATAGCTTACCTCTTTCATATGTTTTCTTGTAATAAAGCAAATTATAAAACATTTAAATAGCAGGGAAAAATATATTTTATCTAATATTATTATTTATAAGAATTGTAACATAAAAACCAAAATTTAGGTAGTATTTTAAAAATGTTTTTAAAATACTACCTAAATTATTTATGTTTATTATCTTATGTCTTCAAGAAAGGCTTCTATTCTATCTAAACCCTTCTTTATCTCTTCAAGAGAAATAGCATAAGAAAGACGTATATGGTCATCAAATCCAAAATCATCACAGGAGATAACAGCAACCTGATAATCCTCAATAAGTATCCGTGCCAGATTATCAACACTAGCTACCTTCTGACCTTTATATGATTTCTTAAAGATTTCGCTTATATCAGCAAATACATAAAAGGCTCCTTGAGGCTTTAGAATTGAAATATATTTCATTTCCTCTATGCGCTTTGACATGTAATCAAGTCTTTTCTCGAATTCTTCCTTCATAGAATACACAGAGTCCTGGGGTCCTTTGATTGCTTCATAAGCAGCCTTCTGGGCAATCGAATTAGGATTAGAGGTTTGATGGCTTTGTACACTACCCATTAGCTTTGCAAGCTCCTTAGTCGAGCCTGTATAACCAATTCTCCAGCCTGTCATCGAATAGCTTTTGGATACACCACTGCATGTAATTGTTCTCTTATATATCTCATCATTTAAGGAGGCAATACTTACATGGCCTTCGCCGCCATATATTAGATGCTCATACATCTCGTCAGCTACCACATAAAAATCCTTTTCTACAGCTACCCTAGCGATTGCTTCAAGCTCCTCTTTTGTATAAACCATACCTGAAGGGTTATTAGGTGAGTTTAAAATTAATGCCTTAGTCTTACCAGTGCAGGCATCCTCAAGCTGCTTAGCTGAGATTTTATAATTCTGGGCTTTTTCTGCTCTAACATATACAGGAACTCCATCAGCAAGCCTTACTATTTCTGGGTAGCTTAGCCAATAAGGTGAGGGTATTATTACCTCGTCTCCTGGATTTAGAATTACTGAAAATATATTTGTTAAGGAATGTTTTCCTCCGTTGCTTACTACTATTTGATCAGGCTCATAATTAATATTGTTACTTTTATTAAATTTCTCACAAATAGCTTTGCGAAGCTCTAATGTACCTGATACAGGGGTATATTTCGTAAATCCATTATTCATTGCTATAATAGCTGCCTGGCAGATGTTATCAGGTGTGTTAAAATCAGGCTCACCTGCTCCAAAACCTACAACATCAATTCCATTTGCTTTCATTTCATTGGCTTTAGCAGTTATAGCTAGTGTAGATGAAGGCTTAACCGCCATTGCCTTCTTTGATAATGTTAATGCCATTTTGCACCATCCTTATTCTTTCTTATTTTCCCTTTCAAGAATTTGAGTATCATTGTAATATAGATATTTTTAAATTGCAACAAAAATATCTAAAGAATATGAGAAAAGTATTTTCTACAGTCCTCATGTGTCCGTGTGGCAAGGATTTGTTGTGCAAATTGCCAAAAAAACCATACAAGAAAGTGTCTTCGACACTTCAACTCCCCTAGCCCCTCATTCATGAGGGGAATTAGG